>JALORM010000305.1 GCA_025458985.1 Paracoccaceae bacterium
GTCCGCGCGCCGACCATCACCATCGACAGCATGTCGCGCCCGAAGTGGTCGGTCCCGAGCGGATGCGCGGCCGAAGGCGGCAGGAACTTCTGCGCGATGTCGAGCGTCGCCACGTCGTGCGGCACCCAGACCAGCGACACCAGCGCCAGCGCCAGGAACACGCCTGCCAGCACCGCGCCCGCCAGAAGCTGCGCCGGCAGCCTCATGCCCGCCGCCTCAGCCGCGGGTCGGCCCAGGCATAGGCGATGTCGACAAGGAAGGTCACCACGATCACCGCCGCGACCAGCAGCATGGTGACAGATTCCACCACGATCAGGTCGCGCTGGGTGATGCCCTGGAAGATCAGCCGCCCGAGTCCGGGCAGGAAGAACACGTTCTCGATGATGATCGCGCCGGCCAGCAGGAACGAGAACTGCAGGCCGAGGATCGTCAGGACCGGGATCAGCGCGTTCCTGAGCGCATGGCGGCGCAGCGCCTGTCCCTCGGTCAGGCCCTTGGCACGCGCGGTGCGGATGTAGTCCTGCCCCAGCGTCTCGATCAGGGCTGACCGCAGGACGCGGGCCAGGATCGAGGCCTGCGGCAGCGCCAGCGCTACGGCGGGCAGGGTCAGCGCCTTCAGCCCGGGCCAGAGGCCCGCCTCCCAACCCGGGAAGCCGCCCGCGCCGAACCAGCCAAGCCCCACGGCGAAGACGGTCACAAGAAGCATGCCGAACCAGAAGTTCGGCACCGCGATGCCCAGCTGCGTTGCCGCCATGATGCCGTAGTCGGGCGCACGGCCCCGCCAGGCCGCCGCGGCGATGCCCACCGGCAGCGCGATTGCGGTCGACAGGGCCAGCGCATAGAGCGCAAGCGGCAGCGACACGCCCAGCCGGTCGATCACCAGCTGCGCCACCGGCACGCGGTAGGTGTAGGAGGTGCCGAAATCACCCGTCAGCATCCCCCCGGCCCAGGACAGGTACCGCTCGACAAGCCCGCCCTCCAGCCCCAGTTCGGCCCGAAGTGCGGCGACCGTGTCGGGGCTGGCGTTGAGGCCAAGCATGAACGACGCCGGGTCGCCGGGGATCACCTCGATCACGAGGAAGATCACCAGGCTCGCCACGGCCAGGCTGAGGCCAAGCGACAGAAGGCGGCTGAAGGCGAAGCGCAGCATCGCGGGGCACCCTATGCGCGCCCGACCGCTGAGGCCAGAGGCATCCGGGCAGCGGTTTTTCGTGCGGCCCTAAAGAGTTGGTCGCGCAAGCGGAACCTTGTGCTATCGTTCGGGCGTTGGGGGGAGGATTTCCGCCGGCCGGCCAACGGTTGCCGGTCTGCGGAGTGGCGGAGTGCATGTTGGACCGGTTGTGGGACTTTCCGGGATTCGGACCGCTCACGAAGATCGAGACGAGCTTCGGAGACTTTCCTGCCCAGACGCTGCGCGAGCGCGACAGCGTCCGGACCCGGCGTGGCACACTGGCGCAGATCCGGTGGGTCGACCGGGTGACCCTGAACGAGGAGTTCCTGCATCACCACCCCGAGGCACAACCCGTCGTCATCCCCGCCAACGCGCTGGGCAGAGGCCTTCCGCGGCATGACGTGACCCTGTCTCCGGGCCAGAAGGTCATCGCCGACGGCAGCCTGGCGCTTAGGCGCGAGATGACCGCGGCCGAGCTGCTGGCGGCGGGCAAGGCGATCCGCAAACCCGAGACGATCGTGACCTACACCTTCCTGCTCTGCTCCCAGCCCGTCCACGTGCGGGTCGAGGGGCTCTATGCGCCGCTGGAACCGCCAAGCTGGTAGCGGCGCGGGCGGATGCCGTGCGCGCACGCCGCCCGGCGGGACTCCCACCCCCATCCTCTCCCCACGAGGGGGAGGGGAGCCGCCCGGCATGACGGCCGGCACGAGAGCCCTTGCCAGACAAGGCCGTTCAGGTGATCCTGACGAAGTGGCCGGGGCGATGGCGTCGCCCCACGGCGTATCGCCGGCGGCCTGCCAACCGTCCTGTACGCCGGGACCCTGAGGGGTCCCCCGATCTGCCGGACCCCGCAACCGGAGGTCTGGGAATGAAGCGTCCCGAAAGCTATGCGTTCCACAACGGCGAAAAGGCCGAATTGCCCTTCGCCCCCGAGGAGTACGAGGCCCGGCTGCAGGGCCTGCGCGCGATCCTGCGCGAGGCGGGTGCCGATGCCGCCGTGCTCACCTCGATGCACAACGTCGCCTACTATTCCGGTTTCCTCTACTGCTCGTTCGGGCGGCCCTATGCGCTGGTCGTGACGGCGCGGAAGGCCGTCACGATCAGCGCCGGGATCGACGCGGGCCAGCCGTGGCGGCGCTGCCATGGCGACAACCTCACCTATACCGACTGGACGCGCGACAACTTTTGGCGCGCGGTGCGCAAGGTCGCGGGCGAGGGCAAGCGCATCGGGTTCGAGGGCGACCACCTGACGCTGGTGCAGTCGGCGAAGCTCGACGCCTTTCTTGCCCCTTCTGTCCGGATCGACATCGCCCCCGCGACCATGCGCCAGCGGATGCGCAAGAGCCCGGCGGAACTGAAGCTGATCCGCGCGGGCGCCAGGGTCGCCGATGTCGGCGGCTACGCGATCCGCGAGGCCGTGAAAGTGGGCGCGCGCGAGATCGACGTGGCGATGGCCGGGCGCGACGCGATGGAGCTGGAAATCGCCAAGCGCTTTCCCAAGGCCGAATACCGCGACACCTGGGTGTGGTTCCAGTCGGGCATCAATACCGACGGCGCGCACAACCCGGTGACCGCGCGCAAGCTGAAGGCGGGCGACATCCTCAGCCTCAACGCCTTCCCGATGATCTCGGGCTACTACACGGCGCTGGAACGCACGATGTTCGTGCGCAGGGTCGACAAGGCCAGCCTCGCGATCTGGGAGGCGAACGTCGCCGCACACGAATACGGGATGAGCCTTCTGAAGCCCGGCGCCACCTGCGCCGAGGTCACCCAGAAGATCAACGCGCACCTCGCCGAGCGCGACCTGCTGCAGTATCGCACCTTCGGCTACGGCCATTCCTTCGGTGTTCTCAGCCACTACTACGGCCGCGAGGCCGGTCTGGAGCTGCGCGAGGACATCGACACAGTGCTCGAGCCCGGGATGGTCATCTCGATGGAGCCGATGCTGACCATTCCGGAGGGCAGCCCTGGTGCCGGCGGGTACCGCGAGCACGACATCCTGATCATCACCGAGAAGGGCAACGAGAACATCACCGGTTATCCCTACGGGCCGGCGTTCAACGTGGTCGGATAGGGGCGGCAGGTCAGGAGCAGCGGCAGCCCCCGGGTCCGCGCGGGAAAGCAAAGGGAGCCGGGCAGTGCCCCTGTGCCGGAGCCGCCGCCCGACATCGGAGGGTGGGCCAGGGGCCTTGCCCCGCGCCTGATCGGCCTCCCGCGGGAGGTGGTGCCCGTGGCGGCCGTTGCGCTCCCCGACCGGGCACCCGTCTTGCGCCGCTCAGTCGCGGCCTGCCCTTGCACAGGACCTCATGCTGCACCCGGTGCCGGCGATCCTGACACGCGCCGCGGCCGCCCGCCTGGCTCGCGTAGCGGCACAGTGGGAGCGATGGCCGGTTGCG
>JALORM010000306.1 GCA_025458985.1 Paracoccaceae bacterium
GCCGCGGCAGCTTCTGCTGGGCGGGTTCGTCAGCCGGCCGCTCTACCTCGACCGGGGCGACAACAACCCCCAGCAGGTGATCACCGCGCCGCACATGGTCTGGCTCGACGAGCGGCTGGAGAAGGCCACCGGCCGCGCCCCCGACGCGGCGATCCCCGCCCTGCTCGACCTGGTCGGCGACCGCCCCGCGGCGGTGTTCTGGCAGTGCCCCGAGGGCGCCGAGGCGCTCTACCGCCACCTGCGGGGGATCAACATGGTGATGATCCCGGCCGAAGTTTTGCCCGAGGGTGATCCGGCAACCGAAGCGGACGACGCCCCGGCCCTTTTCCGGCACGCCGACGCCAACGTCATGGCGCAGATCGAGCCCTGTCTCACAGCCCCCGGAATGGCGCGGATACTGGGTCCGGCGGAAGCGATCCTGTTCCTCGCCGATCCGATCTGGTCTCCGCGGGGCTGCGTCGGACAGATCCGCCGCAACACCGACCTGCCGGACCCGGCACCGGGCATGTGGCGGGTGTCGATCGAGACCCTGCGCGGACTGGAGCGGTTCCGCGAGGAGTGCCTTCGCCGCAAGGCAGTTCGTGACTTCACCGCACCCGACCCCGCGCGCGGCGGTTTCGCGGCGGCGCCCGAGACGCAGATCGTCGCGGCGTTCGACCGCGCACGCAGCTACGGCCTGGGTGAGATGTCCCACATCTGGGATTTCATCGCGCTGGACGTGCAGAACGGACCGGGCTTCGAACTGCGGCCCGAGAACGCGGAGGCATACCACGAACTGACCCACCCCGAGCAACTGCCGGTCGCACGCATCCATTACGCGCGCCTCGCCCTTCAGAACAGATAGGTCACCGGCACCATGGGACGAGGAAGCACCGCCTGCGCCACCTGCAATGCCGACTGCGGAAACGGGACGGCCACTGTCAGAAGCCGTCTTGCGAGCGATCCGATCTACGTCGCGATGTGCAGGATCCTGTGCGAGACGCGCAAGGAGATGTGCGAGGGGCGCCACCGGGGCAGGACCGCCAGCCAGGTCGCCGAACAGAAGGCGCGCAACTCGCCCGACCTGCAGCGGGCGATCAACCGGAGATACCCCGGCGCCACGTCGGCGGTGAACCAGCACCGTTACGTTCGTTTCGACAACGCCGATCCGAGTTGGGGCAGGACACCGGTCTCGAGAGATGTCATCAACCGTCACCTCGACAACGTGCTGGCGCAGATCCGGCGGCAGGCGGCGCGGACGGCGGCGACCAAGGTCGGCCGGGCGGCGGCGCGATCGTGGATGAAGCTGGTGCCGATCCTGAACGTCGTGTCGACGGCCTATGATGTCTACGACCTCGCCTCGACCGGGGTCGATGTCTACAATCAGATCCAGCAGGCGCGTGCCCAGTTCAGTGGAAACGTTTATTCGATCCGCCCGGACGTCGCGGTGATGGGTCAGAACGGGCAGTTGCAGGACATCTACGACTTCAAGTTCGATGGCGATGGATGGGCGCCGGGGCAGCAGCAGATGTACAATCAAGACCTGCAGAACTCCGGCTCTTCGCAGACAGCAAAGTCCGTCAATTCCGAGGACTGCGGCTGCGACGGCCCCAGGACGGTTCCCAGAACGGGTTAGGAGACTCAGATGGCCTGGTATGACGATCCCGTGTTCGATGGCCCGCCCGACCATCCGCCGCGAGAAATGAAGCATGTCTCCCGCCCCGCCTTCCGGGTCAGCGTCGAGTCGACCTGGACGCAAGGCCACCCGTTCGACTACACGGCCGAATACGCCGCGCTGTTCCGCGTGTTCGAACCGATCCTGCGCCAGCGCGCCGAGCGGCTGGTGATGATCGAAACCCCCGGACGAAAGCCGAAGACGCGCAAGAAGATCAGGGAAGGCGACTGGACGCCCTTCGACTACATCAAGGAGAAGGCGCTGGATGGAATCGACTTCGACCGAATCCGCAGGTTTCGCTTCACCGGGTTTTCGTACGACTCGGGCTACAACGGGCTGGAGAAGGGTTGGGACAGGTACGACATCGGGCCGACCCGGTTCCGGTTCGAGGTGCTCGAGACGCTGCGGCTCGACGCGACGATCGCCGTTCCCGATTTCGAGGCGGGCCTGCTGGACGTGGCGGCCCTGAAGCAGGCCCTGCTTGCCCTGCCTGTCACCACCGGCAACGGCGGTTTCGGCCTGTGCATCTCGCAGAAGTTCGGCTGGGACGATGTCGTACCGGACGGGCTTGACGCCGTGGGCCACAAGTTCCCCACGCTCGACATCTGCAAGTGCGACAAGCGGCAGTGGTGGCGTGAACAGGCCGGCGACTTCACCAAGCACTGGATCTCGGGCATCAACTGGCTGACGCTGGTGGGCGAACCGATCCTGGCCGCGCTCGGCGGGGCCGAGAAGGTCACGGCGGGCCTGAGCCCCGCGATCACCTGGCAGGCAGGGCCGCATAGCGTGCTGTTCCAGCTTGGCGACCGGCCGATCACGGGCGAGAAGGGCGTCGATGACGACCTCCTGCCGCTCTACTTCGAGCTCGGGCAGCGGCTGCAGCCGATCGGCGACGGCTGCCCATCGATGGCGCATGAGACGCACGACGTCTTCGGCCGCTTCGCCCACCCATCGGAGCGCGAGTACAAGCAGCTCAACACCGACTGGGCGCGGCGGTTCTACGACCGCAAATGGTTCGAAAGGGACAAGTGATGCGTGACCTTGGCGTCCCCGTGACGTTCGGCCCCTCGGACGGACGCGAAGAGACGATCCTGATCGCTACCGCCGGTGGCAACGACGCGCAGGAGCTGATCGACGAAGACATCGTGAAGACCCTGCCCACGGCTTTCCTGCGCCTCCTGTCCGCGGCGACCGGGGCGAACCGGGCCTTCACCATCGCCGCACCCAGCCCCGATCAGATTGCCATCCGCATGCTGCCGGGCCTTGTCAGCAGGAAATGGCATATTGCCGCATTGCTCAACCTGATCGACTCCTCGACCTTCATCGGCCGGATCGACGACGATCCCACCATCGCCGCCATAGAGGTGCGCAGCGATGCGGCCGCCGGATCGTCGCTGGACGAGCTCTATGCCGACCTGGAGCAGGCGAACGCGGCCGGCGGTGCCGAGATGTCGGTCCTGCTGCCGCCCGACTTCAACCTGTCCGGCGGACTCGGCCGGGTCTGGCCCGGGGTTCCGCGCGACTACTTCTTCGACATCGTCGGCGTGCTGTCCGCCCCGATCGATGCCGGGCAGCGCCGAACGGTCAGGGCGCTGCTCACGGACATGGATCAGTCCCTGGCCGGATCGGCCTTCTCGACGGACGAGCAGCCCGAGGAATGGTTCGAGGAGGATCGCGTTCCCTACCCGGTCGAGATCAAGGTGAAGGACAGCGAATTCCGCTACCGAGTGGAGTTCCCGCCGAGCGACTTCGCGGCGGGCCTGCACCTCGTTCGGCAGTCATTGGAGCGGGCCGGTCTCTCGGTCGCTCGCTGGCGGATCGACATCCGCGAGGGCTGGTAGCCAGGAAAGCGCCATGACGAGAGGCCACCATGTCTGACACCTGGGAGATCGTCCCCCTTCGCGCCGTCGCTTTCCGGCCTCCTCGGCGGGCGCTACGCGATGGACCGCAAGGACCTGCCCACCGGCGACGTGGTCTACCGCGAAAGCCGCGACCTCGAGTCGCCGCTGATCACCTACCGCGACGGCCGCGTCGTCGAGATCATGGTCGACCATCATTCGCGGTTCGACGTGACCTATCGGGGGCTGAGCGTCTTCGCGACGCCCGCGCGCGACCTTCTGCGGGAACTGGAAAGGCAGGACGGCAGGGCCTTCTGGGGGTTCGGGGCGGTCGTTTTCCCCGCGCTGTCCGTGGGGACGTCGAACTTCGTCGTCGCCGTGGCGGACGACGGCGCAAAACTCTGGTGGGAGGAAAGCCCCGAAAAGCCGCCGCGGTCCCTGACCCTGGCGGAGCGCGGGGCCTACGACCCGTTCCTTGCCGCGCACTACCGACAGGTCACCTTCGCCTGAGGGCTGCCGGTGCCGCCCATGACCCGCCCCGAGGCCCTTGCCGCCGCGCTCGCCGATCTCGACCCGGCCGCCGGGCCGGTCTTCGCGGTGCTCGACGGCGCGCTGGACGCGGTGGGGAAGCGGCGGGTCGGCGCCTCAAGCCGCCGGATCGGCGCCTACCTTCGACGGAACGCGTCGGATCAGACCGCCTCGATAAGCGACCGCGAGCTCGACGACCGCACCCGCGCCTGGATGCGCGAGGCGCGCGAGATCGGCGTGAAGACCGAGGCGGGGATGGGGCGATGGTGCTACCTGCAGGCCGTCAGCGGCGGGCGCATCGGGCACCAGTCCGACATCCTGACCTATGTGAAGTCGGGCGACGGCGCCTCGGCCGACACGCGCGTCAGGATGCTGATGCTGTCGATGGTCGAGGCGGCCAGGGCGGGGCAGGGCTGAGCGATGGCAGCCACCCTCGCCGCCGGAGCGCCGCTTCTCGCCGGGGGACCCCCGGGCTGGCTGGCCTATGCCGGCCTGGCGGTCCTGACCATCGGCGGCGCCTATGTCGTCAGCCAGATGTCGGGCGCGGACGAGGACGCGGAGAGCTCGCTCGGGACCGGTGCGGTCCGGGGATCCCTGCGCGGGCTTGCGCCGCCAACTGCGTGAACACGAAGAAAAGTTGCGGGCCTTCCGCAACGATCCCTATTCTAGGGACAACCTCGGCATCCTCGGGCACTCGCCCGAGAGAGACGCGAGGATCATTGCGGGACGAATCCGGAACCTCGAAGGCCAGATCGAAAACTTCAGGCGCCAGTTGGCACAGTGCGAGAGGGACAATGCCCAGCGTTGACATCGACGAACTCAAGCGCGCGATCGACCTGATCCTGACGCACATCCAGAAGGATCTCGGTGAAACCGTGATCGACTTCGATCCCGAGACATCCCTGTACTGGGCGCTTCCGCTGAATGCAGTCCATGACATGGACCAGACGCCCTCGGCGGCATCGTTGGGCATCGGGAATGCCGCGGACGACGCGGAGTTTCTGCTGTCGATGCTGCGAAATGCCAAGTCACCGGGCGATGCCCCCGCGCTGATGCTCGAGCACGCAGCCGGGGTTCTGAACTACCTTGCGGCGACGGTCCGGCGCTGAGACATGGCACGGTGCAATCCATCGCGCCCTCTCCATCGCGGCCAAGGCGTGGCTTCGATCACGAGTGTCCGAATGGAGTGGACAAAGGTCAACGAGGCGCACGACGAACTGGTGGAGAGACTTCGCGCCGAGGACAAGGCAGCGCTTGGAAGCAATCGGCGAGAGAATTGCAGGGGCAGTATGCCGAGATGGCGTTTCAGACCTTCTTTTCAAAGACAGCGACGTCAGCGAGGCGCACTGAAGCCTATTGCATCACTCCTCAGGACGGGAAGATCCAGCTGGACTATCTCAACAGCGATAGCGAGATCGAGGCCGCTTCGAACAGGCAGCTTGGCCCATGCGCTGTGGCGCTGGGGAAAACCTCCAACCCCGATTCAAGGCGCAGAGTCGCGAAAGGGAGAACCGATGGCATCCCGCTTGAGATGGCGTCATTGCGTTCCAGCAACGTTTGAAGTGCTCGACGGACTGAAGGACTGGGAAGACCGTCTTGCGCGCGGCAACCATTCCCTCGACGACTGGGCCGTCGGGATCCTGAAGTCGGACCTGACGCACATCGATGATCCGCTCGTCTTCAGCCATCCGGCAACCGGTGCCGGGGGCAGACCGGCGAGTCCGGGAAGAACCTGCTCCACTGCCGTGACACCCCTTACGAAGACCCGGAGGCCTACGAACTCGTCGCCCGGCATCTTGCCGGGAGGGGGCTGATCGACCATGCAGACGACGAGGGCCTCACCGCGCTCTCGGTGCAGGTCAAGTGGGGCAGGATCGACCGTGTCAGGCTGCTTCTCGACCTCGGTGCCTCTCCGAACACCGTTGCGCATATCGCCAGGTACGGCGGCGCGCGGCTGTCCATCCCGGTGCAGGCAGTGAACACGATGATGCGCCCCGGCGAGACCGAGGATGAGAGAAGCGCGCGGATCACCGAGCTGCTGGGCCTGCTGAAGTCCCACGGCCTGACGGTGTCCCCCGAGGACAGGCCGAAGATCGTCGAAGCCGCCGAGAGACGGCAGCAGGACGGTCTGCGGACCTGG
>JALORM010000307.1 GCA_025458985.1 Paracoccaceae bacterium
GATGTCGGCGGGGTTCTTCACGTCGATCCCGAAGCCCATCATGAAGCCCTGGTTGCGCAGGACGTCCACGGTGGGTTCCGACGGGGTCAGGTTCAGGAAGGCGATGCGCGCGTTGGCGGCTTCCGCGCCCAGCGTCGCCGCGGCCCAGGCGCCGATCAGGCGGCCGGCTTCGAGGTTGTCGGTGGCGAACGTCGCGTCGGCCGCATCGGCTGGGTCCAGCGGCGTGTCGAGCGCGATCACCAGGATGCCCGCTTCCCGCGCGCGGGCCAGCGGATCGACGATCGCCTTGGTGTCGGAGGCGGCGATCAGGATGCCCTTGGCGCCCGAGGCAATGCAGCTTTCCACCGCCGCCACCTGGCTGTCGTGGTCGCCGTCCACCTGGCCCGCATAGGACTGGAGCGTGATGCCCAGTTCCGCGGCCTTGGCCTCGGCGCCTTCGCGCATCTTGACGAAGAACGGATTAGTGTCGGTCTTGGTGATCAGGCAGGCCGAGACGCCTTGCGCCATGGCACCGCCCGACAGGGCAACGAGGGCGAGCGCGCTGCCCGCGAGAAGCTTCTTCATGGTGATCCTCCCAGTTGGTTGCGGGCAGGCGCTTCGGCTGCCCGTCCGGCCGCCGGCTCACCCCGCGGCAACGACTGCATATGACGCGATTCTGCCCGGCGCGTCAATAAATAAATAAACTTGATTTATTAATCTCGCCTGCCCTAAGCTCGCCGTAAGGGAGGCACTGCGGAATGGATCCGTCACCGGTGCGCGACGTCTCGGCCGGGGTGAACCAGACCGGGATCCGCGATCACAACGAACGGCTGGTGCTGTCGCTGATCCAGCGGCACGGCGCGCTTGCCTCGGCCGAGGTCGCACGGCGCGCCAACCTCTCGCCGCAGACGGCCTCGACCATCACCCGCAAGCTCGAATCGGACGGGCTCTTGCTGAAGGGCGAACCGATGCGCGGGCGCGTCGGCAAGCCATCGGTCCCGATGGCGCTGAACCCTGCGGGCGTGGTGTCGATCGGGGTGAACATCGGCCGGCGGTCGGCGGAACTCGCGGCCATCGACTTCGCGGGGCACGTCCTCCACCAGACCCGCCTCGACTACCGCTATCCGACCCCGGGGCCGGTCATGGCGTTCCTCGGGCGGGCCATCCCCGACATGCTCGACCGCCTCGGCCCAGGTGCGCGCGGCCGGCTAGCGGGGCTTGGCGTGTCGGCGCCGTTCGAGCTGTGGAACTGGCTGCAGCTGGTCGACGCGCCCGCCGCCGAGATGGACCGGTGGCGCGGCCTGGACCTGCGGGCGGCGATCTGCGCGGTCTCGGGGCTGGATGTGGTGCTCGAGAACGACGCGACCGCGGCCTGCATTGCCGAGCAGGTCTTCGGCCGCGGCCGCGAATTCGCCGACTACGCCTATATCTTCATCGGGTCGTTCGTCGGCGGCGGCGTGGTGCTGAACGGCGCCGTGTTCACCGGGCGCACCGGCAATGCGGGCGCCTTCGGCAGCCTGCCGGTGCCGGACCGCAGCGGCGGCGCCTCGCAGCTTCTGCACCACGCGTCGCTCTACACGCTGGAGCGCGCCATCACCGACGCCGGCGAGGACCCCCGCCAGCTCTGGACCTACCCGCAGGACTGGACCGCGATCGAGGCGCATCTGGCGCCCTGGGTCGAGGGGACGGCGCGCAACCTCGCGCTGGGGGTCACGGCAATCTCGGCGGTGCTCGACGTCGAGGCGGTGCTGATCGACGGCGCGTTTCCGCAGGCAACGCGGGCGCGGATCGTTGCCGCGACGCGGGCGGCGATGGCGGGGGTGGACACGCGCGGCCTCGCGCCGCCGCGGATCGAGGAAGGCTCGATCGGGCGCAACGCCCGGGCCGTGGGGTCGGCCGCGCTTCCGGTGATGTCCAAGTACCTGCTGGGACAGCCGGGATTCCGCTGACGGGCGGTTGCCCCCACGGCCCCGTTGACACACCCCTCACCGCGCGCGAACACTTTGCGCCGGGCTTGGTCTGGCCGGGGGAAACGCGACCATGGACTCCCTGAGCCGCTGGGTGCTGGCAGAACGTCCAGCGTGGTTCCGGTGGACCTTCGCCGCAGGTGCCTGCGTGGTGTCGATCGCACTTCGCTACGGGCTCGATGACAGTCTTCCTCCGGGGTTTCCCTACCTCACCTTCTTCCCCGCCGTCATTCTGACGGCGTTCCTTGCCGGGATCGCCGAGGGCGTGGCGGTCGCCGTGGTCTGCGGCCTCGCCGCCTGGTACTTCTTCATCGCACCCGAAGGATCGTTCGCGCTGACCGGGACCAGCGCGCTGGCCCTGGCCTTCTACGTCTTCATCGTCGCGACCGAGATCGCGCTGTTCTACATCGCCAAGCGGGCGCTGCGCCGTCTGGCCGAGGAAAGGGCGCGCAGCGCGGCCCTGGCCGAGGCGCGCGGCCTGATGTTCCAGGAACTCCAGCACCGGGTGTCGAACCACCTGCAGGTCGTCTCGTCGCTGCTGAAGTTCCAGCGGCGCGAAGTGAAGGACCCCGCTGCGCAGGCCGCCCTGGATGCCGCTGCCGCACGGCTTGCCCTCGTCGCCCGGATCCAGCGCCAGCTGCACGACCCGACCAGCCAGGAGATCGACGTCGCCCGCTTCCTGCGCGAGCTGTCGGCCGACCTCGCCGCCGCCGCGGGCGGCCGCGACGGGCCGGCGGTCGAGGTCGAGGCGCGGGCACGGAGCGTGCCGGCCGACAAGGCCGTGCCCTTCGGCCTGATCGCGGCCGAGCTGGTGTCGAACGCGGTCGAACACGGCGCGAACGGCGCTGCGTCGCGGATCCGCGTCGCGCTGGCCGAACCGAGCCCGGGGCACCTGCGGCTGGAGGTTGCCGACGACGGGCCCGGCCTGCCTCCCGGCTTCGATATCGAGACCGCGCCAAGCCTGGGGCTGACCATCGCGCGGCAGTTCGCCGTCCAGCTGGGCGGCAGCCTGACCCTGGCCTCGGACCGGGGCACGCGCGCCGTGCTGGCCTTCCCGCTGGGCGACGCCGCCTGAGCGCCGCCCCTGCCCGGGATCCGGGTCGCGCGGATCAGTGCGCGACCATCACGTGACGGACGGCGGTGTAGTCCTCCAGCGCGTAGCCCGACAGGTCCTTGCCGTAGCCCGACTGCTTCAGCCCGCCATGCGGCATCTCGCTGACCAGCATGAAGTGGGTGTTGACCCAGGTGCAGCCGTACTGGAGCCGCGCCGCCGTCGCCATGCCGCGGCCCACGTCGCGGGTCCAGACCGACGAGGCGAGGCCATAGTCGCTGTCGTTCGCCCAGGCCACGGCCTCGTCCACGTCGGTGAAGGGCGTCACCGAGACCACGGGGCCGAAGACCTCGCGCCGCACGATCTCGTCGGACTGCAGCGCGCCCGCGACGACGGTCGGGCGGTAGTAGAAGCCCCCGCCGTCGACCGCGGCGCCGCCGGTGGTGATCTCGACATGGTTCAGCTCGGCCGCGCGGGCGACGAAGCTCGCCACCCGGTCGCGCTGGCGGGCCGAGATCAGCGGCGGGATCTCGTTCGCGGTGTCGTCGGC
>JALORM010000308.1 GCA_025458985.1 Paracoccaceae bacterium
GGCCAGACGAAGGCCGGCGCTCCGCCGCAGGTCACGCGTGCCCTCCCGGCCTGCACCGCACGCGTCAGCCGCACGGGATTCCTCGTGACGCCCGCGCGCAGCGACCCCCCTGCCCCGCCCGCGAACATCACGGTGCAGAGCGCAGGCTCGCAATTCTCGCCGATCAGCTCGACCGAAGGGCGCAGGCGTTCGGGAAAGGGCTTGGCGACCGGCACCAGCGCCTCGTCCAGCTCGTAGTAGGCGGCATGTTCCCCCGTCGTCGAAACCATCAGCAGCGACAGGCCCGGCCGCGCGCCCTTCTCGGGCCGCCAGGGGCCGAGGATGGCCAGCGGGTTCTCGATGTCGGTCCCGCCCCAGCCGAGGCCGGCGCCCGCGACCTGGAAGTAGCGCCCGGGGGTCGAGCGGCGGCCGAGCACCCGGATGCCGGTGTCGGGCCAGCCCAGCACCTTGCCCGCCTGGTGTTCCGACACGACCCCGGTGATGTGGTCGTCGACCACCACCACCTCGTCCACCAGGCCCTGCCACTGGGCGGCGAACATCCCGATCGCGGCCGATCCGCAGCCGACGCGCATCCGCGTCTCGGGGACGCCATCCACCACCGGCGGAGCGCCGGCCTGAACCACGACGCGCGCCCCTCCGTCGACGGCCAGTTCCACCGCCTCGCGGTTGCAGAGCGCCATCAGCGTGTCGCAGGTCACCCGCCCTTCGGCCTTGGAACCTCCGGTCAGGTGATCGACCCCGCCTAGCGACAGCATCTGGCTGCCGTATTCCGACGTCACCACCAGCCCCACGACCTCGCCCGCGGCACGCACCGGCGCGCCCTCGCCCCCGAGATGGCGGTCGGTGTCGATCTTCACCTTGACGCCGCAGTAGGAATAGATCGCTTCGGTCACCACGGTGACCACGTCCGCGCCCTCGACCTCGCGGCTGACGACGAAGGGGGCCGGCTTGTAGTCGGGATAGGTCGTGCCCGCGCCGATCCCGGTCACGAAGAGGTCGGCATCCGCCAGAACCGCGCCGTCCCAGCCCTCGACAAGGAAGGGCCTGACCTCGTCCCCGGCAGCAAGGCGGCGGTCGAGCACGGTGACCGGGTCGACCCGGATGATCCGCCCGCCCTCGTTGGCGTAGCGGTCGCAGGCGCCGGCCTGGCCTTCGGCGACGTAGCACATGACAGGGCAGGCATCGCAGCGGATCTTGTCGGCCCGCACCCGGTCTCCGGGCAGGACCCCTTCGGAGGGGTCGGCGCGGCTGTCATGCTCCGGATCGGTCATGGTGCAGCCGCCAGGGTCCGGGCGCCAAGATCCTTCGAAGGATCTTGGCAAGGGTCTTCCAAGACCCTTGCCGCGCAGAGCGGGGGCCGCGCGCTCATCCCCGGGCCTCGCGGATCGCCGCCAGCACCCGGTGCGGCAGCGCGGGCAGCCGGGTGATCCGGGCCCCGCTGGCATCGCGGATCGCGTTCAGGATCGCGGGCGCCGTCGGGATCAGGACGTGTTCGCCCAGTCCCTTGGCGCCCATCGGTCCCTCGGGGTCCGGCACCTCGACCAGGATGGATCGAACCTCGGGCATGTCGCCCGTGGTCGGGATGAGATAGTCGTGCAGGTTCTCGGTGCGGCCGGGCAGGTACTCCTCCATCAGCGCCATGCCGAGCCCCTGGGCGATGCCACCCTCGATCTGGCCTTCGGCAAGCAGCGGGTTGACCGCGCGGCCGACATCGTGGGCCGCCGTGATCCGCAGAACGCGGACAGTCCCGAGCGCCAGGTCGACCGCAACCTCGGCCATCTGCGCGCCCCAGCCGTAGACCGCATAGGGCGCCCCCTGCCCGTGGGCGTCGAGCGGCGCAGTCGGCGGGTCGTAGGTTTCCTCGGCCACCAGCGCATAGCCGTGGCCGGCGGCGGGCAGAGCGGCGAGGTTGATGCGCGCCGCGCCCTGCCCGTCCGAGACGACAAGCCTCCCGTCCTCCAGCGCGATCCGCGCCGTGTCACCGCGGTTGGTCAGCGCCAGCACCTGCCGGCGCAGCGCCTGCCCGGCCAGCCAGGCTGCCTTGCCGGTGACGAAGGTCTGGCGCGAGGCCGAGGTCTTGCCGCAGTCCGGCGTCAGGGCGGTGTCGGGGCCGACGAGGTCGATCGCCGCAAGGGGCACGCCCAGGGCGTCGGCGGCGATCTGGGCGATCACCGTGTTCGACCCCTGCCCGATGTCGGTCGCGCCCTGGTGCAGGCGGACCCGGCCTTCGGGGGTGATCCCGATGCGGATGGTCGAGGGGTTGGGCAGCGCGGTATTGCCGCAGCCGTACCAGCACGAGGCGACACCGACGCCGCGCCGCGCCAAGCCCCCGGTCTCTGCGTTGACAGCCGCGGCCTCGGCCAGCGCCCGCGTCCAATGCGGCGCAAGGGCGTCGAGGCAGGCGCCGATGCCGACGCCGGCGAGGCGCTGCCCGCAGACAGTCGGCACCCCGTCGGACAGCGCATTCAGCCGCCGGAAGGCCAGCCGGTCGATCCCCGCCGCGCGCGCGAGGTCGTCGTAGAGCACCTCCTGGATCACCGCCGCCTGCGGCACGCCGAAGCCCCGGAAGGCGCCCGAGACAGGGCCGTTGGTGTGGACCGCGCGCGCCTGGGCCCGGTAGGCCGGCGTGGCGTAGGGACCCGAGGCATGAACCGGCACCCGTGTCGCCACAGTAGGCCCCCAGCTCGCATAGGGCCCGGTGTCGAAGTCGCCCTCGAACACCATGCCGGTCACCCGCCCGTCGGAATCGCAGCCGATCCGCGCGGTCATCCGCGCGGGGTGGCGCTTGGTGGTCGAGGCCATGCTTTCGGCGCGGGTGTAGACCATCCGCGCCGGCCGCCCCGTCTTCAGCGCGACGAGCCCGATCAGGGGCTGGAGCGACAGGTCGAGCTTCGAGCCGAAGCCGCCCCCGGTGGCCGAGGGCACGATCCGCACCCTCGCCTTCGGCAGGCCGAGGACCGCGGCGGTCTCTTCCTGGTCCATCACCGGCGCCTGGGTGCAGGCGCGGATGACGAGCGTCGCGCCCTCCATCCATGCGACCCCGGCCTCGGGCTCGATATAGGCGTGCTCGACGTGGGACGTCTCGACCGTCGCCTCGGCGACATGGGCCGAGACCGCCAGCGCCGTCTCGGGGTCGCCCCGCACGACGCGCCCTTCCGTCAGCACGTTGTCCGGCCGCAGCGGCAGGACCGTGCGCGCGTCCCCCGCGCCGGCCAGTCCCATCACGGGGTCCAGAGGCGTCCATGTCACCGGGAACTCGGCGAGGTCGAGCGCCTCGACGACGCCGCGCTCGCCTGCGACGAGGGCCACCGCCTCGCCCCGGAACCGCGTCTCGTCCTCGGCCAGCGCGGGCTGGTCCACGAAGGCGGGAATGGTGCCGAAGGCGTTGCGGCCGGGGATGTCGGCGGCGGTGAACACCATCACGCCGTGCCGCGCGGCATAGGCCCCGGTGTCGCCCAGCGCGACGCGGGCGGCGTGGTGGGGCGAGCGGACCGCACGCACCAGAAGGGCGTCGGGCGGGGCCTCGTCTGCGCCGTAGCTTTCCGA
>JALORM010000012.1 GCA_025458985.1 Paracoccaceae bacterium
GCGAAGAAGAAGATCGAGAGCTTGGGGTTGAGCACGTTGATCAGCACCGCCGAGGCGATCACCTGCCGGGCAGACTTCCCTCCGGCCTCGTCCGTCACGGTCAGCATCGTGCGGTCGCGCAGGATCGTCCAGGCCATGTAGAGCAGGTAGGCGACGCCCAGGTACTTGAGCGTCTGGAACGCCACGGCGCTGGTATGGAACAGGACGGCCAGCCCGCTGATCGCGGCCAGGACGTGCGGCACCGTCCCCAGCGTGCAGCCGAAGGCGGCAACGAGGCTGGCGCGCACCCCGCCCGCGAGGCCGGTGGCCACCGTGTAGAGCGCGCCTGTTCCCGGCGAGGCGACGATGATCGTCGAGGTCAGCAGGAACTCAAGCGTCACGGCAGTACCACCTCGGCAATCGCAACCTCCGGCCACAGGCCGGCCAGCGCCGCGGTCGTCGCGGCGACCAGCGCCGCCAGATCGGCTTCGGCCGTCGGATGCAGGGCCTCGGCCACGATCAGCGCGTCGCTGGTTCCTTGCCCGACGGCCGACCAGCCACTCTGACGGTTGCACCACCGCCGCGCGTGGGCGCGGCCGGCATCGTCGGCGAAGATGATTTCGCCCGGTTCGGGATGCTCGGTCTCGCCCGCGAAGGTCTGGTAGGTCTCGCTTCCCTCGGCAGGGCGGACGGTCAGCGCCCCGTCGATCCGTGCCGTGTCGAACACGGCGACCGGAATCGCATAGGCCAGCGACACCGCATTGCAGAGGTCGATGAGCGGATGAAGCCGCGGCAGCGCGCCGTCCTTGCGGTACCTGCGCAGCAAGGCTTCCGAGGCGCAACGGACCTGCGTGGGCTTCAGGCCCATCAGGGCGAAGGCGCGCCGCCAGGCCTGGATCTCGGGGAACTGGCCCTCGCTGTCGGCGGCAAGACGCGCGTCCGCCGTGGCCGCCAGCGGGGCCAGGAAAGGTCCGGCATCCGGCAGGGCGTCGATCCCCGCTACCACAAGGGCACGGGCGCGAAGCTCCGGAAAGCGGGACCGCACGTCCGGGGCGTGACTGAACTGCATTGGCCTTCCTGTCCGTCGAGCACTCGGGCCCAGAAGTGCCAGCGTCCCGCCCCCCGGTCTTGAACGAAATTGCAGGTCAGCGCCCGGCGGCCGCGAGCCGCCCGGGGGTCATGCCGTAGGTGCGCACGAAGAGGCGCGTCATGTGGCTCTGGTCGGCGAACCCGGCCTCCTGCGCCGCAATCGCCAGCGGCGCGCCCGCGGCGATCCGACGGCGCGCCGTCTGAAGCCGGCGCTGCACCAGATAGGCGTGGGGCGTCAGCCCGACGGCCCTGGAAAACCCGCGCAGCAGCTGGAATTCGCTTTGCCCGCTGATGGCGGCAAGCTCGGCCAGCGACACCTGCGCCGCCGGGTCGTCGTCGATCCGCGCGCGCGCCAGCGCGATCGTCTGCGGCACATCCGGCGCGCGGGCGACCCCAGGGTCGATCAGCCGCTCCAGCAACAGAAGAAGAGCCTCGCGCGCCTCGATCTCGGTCGTGCCGCCGAAAGGGTCGGTCAGCGCGCGGAACAGCGCAAGGAACCCCGACGCCGCACCGGCGTCGCGCAGGACCGGGTGCGCGAGCTCGCCTGCGGCTGGGCTGCCGCCGGCGACGTCGGGCATGAGGCCCGCCAGCAGCTCGGCGTCGAAGTAGAGCATGCGCCACTTGCGCCCGCCCGACCCCAGCGGGGCGCCGTCATGGACCTCGCCCGGGTTGACGGTGATGACGTCGCCTTCCTCGGCCTCGACCAGCCCGCGCCCGCTTATCGACGTCTGCGCGCCGCGCAGGATGACGCCGATCCCGAACTGGTCGTGCATGTGGCGCCCGAAGGCATGGGCCGTGTCGGCCGAAACCGCCTCGACGCCTTCCATCCTGCAACGGGACACCTGGAAACGACCGGTCGCCATGCCGCGATTGGTAGTGCCCGTGGCCGGGATTCTCAACCGCCGCCGCGCAGGCTGGCACGAGTCAGCCCTAGTCGACCTGTTCGATGGTGATCTTGACGCCCGCATACCAGTCGGCCGCCGCGCGGATTTCCTCGTCGGTCATCTCGGCGGCGATGGGCGACATGATCTCGTGCACCCGCTTGCCGGTGCGGAAGGCCTTCAGCTGCGTGTCGATGTAAATGTTGGTCTCGCCCGCCAGATTCGGCGCATCCGGGATCAGGTGCAGGCCGTCGACTCCGTGGCAGGCGGTACAGACTTCGGGCGCGCCTGCCGGGTCTGCGGTGACTTCGGCGGTGATCGAATGCCCCGAGTACCACGCCGCAAGATCGGCGATCTGCTGGTCGGTCAGGTTGCGCGCCACGATGGTCATCATCTCGTGCTCGCGCGTGCCGTCGCGGAAGGCCGTCAGCTGGTGGGTGATGTACTCGACCGTCTCGCCGCCGATATGGGGTGCGATGGGGATCTGGGCATAGCCTTCGATGCCGTGACAGGTGCGGCACTGGCCGGCAAGCTGCCGGCCAGCGGCCCTGTCGCCCGTCGGCTGGGCGAGGGCGCCCTGGGCGTGGAGAACCACGCCCAGGACCATGACAGCCGCAAGCCTCATTCCGAGGGCGCGGGGTTGTAGGCGATCCGCCAGATCGCGCCGGCGAAGTCGTCGCTGACCAGCATCGACCCGTCGGCCAGGAAGGCGATGTCCATCGGACGGCCGCGGTATTCGCCCGTTTCCTCGTTCAGCCAGCCGTCGGCGAAGACCTCGGTCGAGGCCGCGTTGCCCTCTTCGTCAAGCGCGGTGAACATCACCCGCGCGCCCACCGGGACGGTGCGGTTCCACGACCCGTGCTGGGCCGAGAAGATGCCGCCGTGGTACTTCTCGGGGAACGAGGTGCCGCGGTAGAAGCTCATCCCCAGGTCGGCCGCATGGGCCTGCATCTCGACCTGCGGTTCGATGAACTCCACCCCTTCCGGGCGCGGAACGCCCTTGTATTCGGGGATCTCGACGCGCGAGTTGGTCCAGGGGAAGCCGAAGTGCTGGCCCGCGGCGGTCTGCCGGTTCAGCTCGCCCGGCGGGATGTCGTCGCCCATGCCGTCGACCTGGTTGTCGGTCCACCACAGGTCGCCGTTCGCCGGGTTGAAGTCGTGCCCGACCGAGTTCCGCACGCCCCGGGTGAAGACCTCGCGGCCGGTGCCGTCGGTGTTGATGCGGATTATGCCGCCGATGCCGATCTGGTCGTACATCTCAAGCTTCTCGACCGGCTGCACGTTGTAGGGCTGGCCGAGCGAGATGTAGAGCTTCCCGTCCGGGCCGACGCGGCAGACGCGGGCGGTGTGGTTGAAGCTTTCCTCTTCCGGCGGGACAAGCTCGCCTTGCGCCACCACCGTGCCCACTGCCGGGTCCGGCCCTTCGAAGAAGAACTCGGCCGCCGGGAACACCAGCACGCGGTTGCGTTCGGCGATGTAGAGGAACCCGTCGCGCGAGAAGCAGGGGCCGTTCGGCACGTCGAAGGTGATCGAGGGCGCGAAGTCCTTGACCTGATCGGCGACCCGGTTGCGGTCGCGGTCGACGATCGACCAGACCTTGTCCTTCCGGGTACCGGCAAACACCACCGTGCCCTGCGGCGCCACCGCCATCGACCGCGCATCGGGCACGACGGCATAGAGGCTCACCTCGAAGCCTTCGGGGACGTTGATGTACTGCACGATGTCGCGCAGCGCATCTGCCGTCTCGCCCGTCTGCGGGATCTCGGTGAACGTGGCATCGGTCCGCTGCATGTTCGACAGCTTGTCCATGTTGTCCTGCGCCGTGGCGGCGCCGGCCACGAGCGCCAGGGGCGCGATGGAAAGGAGCAGTTTCTTCATGGTCGTCCTCCCTGTTGCAAAGATGGATCGGGCGGGGTCCTCCTCCGGCCCCCGCCCGCCGGCGTCCGCGGTTCAGAGGTTGCCGCGGCTTATCTCGCCCGCGATGTGGTCGGCCTGGCGGATCGCCAGCGCCACGATCGTCAGCGTGGGGTTCTCGGCCGCCCCTGTGGTGAAGACCGAGCCGTCGGAGACGAAGAGGTTGGCGATGTCGTGGGTCTGGCCCCACTTGTTCACGACGCCGTCCCGCGGGTTCTCGCTCATCCGGTTGGTGCCCAGGTTGTGCGTGCTGGGATAGGGCGGGGTCGGGAAGGTCCGAGTCGCGCCGACTGCCTCGTAGACCGCCTTGCCGCGCGCATAGGCGTGGTTGCGCATGGCCACGTCGTTGGGGTGGTCCGAGAAGTGCACGTTCGGCACCGGCAGGCCGTACTGGTCCTTGACGTCGTGGTTCAGCGTCACCCGGTTCGTCTCCTGCGGCATGTCCTCGCCCACGATCCACATCCCGGCCATGTTCTCGTACATGTCGAGGGCGGTGGTGAACTCGCGGCCCCAGCCGCCGGGATCGAGGAACGCCGCCATGAACGGCAGGCCCAGCGCCAGCGTCTCGAGCTCGTAGCCGCCGACGAAGCCGCGGCTCGGGTCGTGCCGCGCCTCGTCCTGGATGATGCCGGCCATCGTCGTGCCGCGCCACATCCGGACCGGCTTGTCGAAGACGCCATAGACCGATCCGGTCATGTGCCGCATGTAGTTGCGGCCGACCTGCCCGGAGGAGTTCGCCAGCCCGTCGGGGAACATCGACGAGGCCGAATTCAGCAGAAGCCGCGGGCTTTCGAACGAGTTGCCGGCGACGCAGACGGCCCTCGCCGCCTGGAACTGGAGGTTCCCCTCGGCGTCGAAGTACTCGACCCCCGTCACCTTGCCGGCGTCGTTGTGCAGGACGCTCGCGGCGTGGCAGCGCTCGCGCACCTCGAGGTTGCCCGTCGCCTCGCCCCGCGGGATGTCGGTGTAGGCCGCCGACCACTTGGCGCCCCACTTGCAGCCCTGGAAGCAGAAGCCGGTCTGCTGGCAGGCCAGCCGGTCGTCGTAGTCGGCCGAGTTGATCGCCATCCGGCCGGTGTGGACTTCCGTGTAGCCCAGCGCCTTGGCGCCCTTCTCGAACACCAGGTAGTTGTTGTTGCCGGGCAGGCCCGCGCGGTCGCCGGTGCGTGTCACGCCCAGCTTCGTCTCGGCCAGGTCATACCAGGGCGCCATCTCGGCCGCGTCGATCGGCCAGTCGAGCAGGTTCGCGCCCTGCACCGGGCCGTAGGTCGTGGCGGCCTTCCATTCGTGGTCCTGGAACCTCAGCGATGCCCCGGCCCAGTGGATCGTGGTGCCGCCCACGGCCTTCACGATCCAGGCGGGCAGCCCCGAGAAGTCCTTCGCCACCCGCCAGTCGCCCGAGGTCGTCCGCGTGTCCAGCCAGGCAAGCTGGCCGAAGCTTTCCCATTCGTCGTTGATGTAGTCCTCGGGGAAGTAGCGCCCGCCCGCCTCGAGCGCGACGACGCTGACTCCCCGCTGCGCAAGCTCGTTCGCCAGAACGCCGCCGCCCGCGCCGGTGCCGATGATGACGACGACGCTGTCGTCGGTCAGCTCGAAAGGTGCAGCCATGTCTCAGCCCTCCCTCAGAGCCAGTTGATGTCGTTGAAGCCGCGGTCGATGTAGCCGCCCTGGCTGAAGCTTTCGCCCTCGTAGCCGAAGAGCGGCCAGACCGCCTTCTGGTTGTAGAGGCCGGTCACCAGCCCGCCGCGGATCGTCTGGAAGAACGCGCTGTCCTCCATGCCGCGCAGCACATCCACGCGGTCACGCTCCCATCCCATCGCAAGGTAGCCGGCATGGCCCTTGCCCTGCGCCGCAGCATCCAGCGCCGCGATCCCCGCCTCGACCGCTGCCGCCTTGTCCTCGGCGTCGTAGCCCTTGACCGCGACGGCGTAGAACTCGGTCGGCACATGGTCGTGCGGATAGATGTCGCGCGCCATCTGGATCAGCGTCGCCATCGTCTCGGGCTTGAGGTGCGCGACCTCCATCGCCCAGGCGGCGTTGCTGCCGGCGACCCATCCCGTGCCCACGACGAAGGCCGCCCCTGCGGCGGCGCTTCTCGACAACAGCTCGCGCCGGGTCATGGTCCCGCGCGCCTTCAATGCGGTCATTTCAGTCCTCCCTGGCATGTCCCGCTTGGTCGGGCTCTGGTTCGTCTTGCGGTCAGTGGAAGCGGCCGGCCCGCTGCAGCACCTCGATCTGGTAGCCGTCCGGATCGGCGACGAAGAAGAAGCGTGCGATCGGCGTGCCGCCGTCGGGCGCGAAGCTGACCAGCTTGCGGGGCGCAAGCCCCTCGGCCTCGAAGCGGGCATGTTCGGCCTCGATGTCGTCGACCGATACGGCCAGGTGGCCGTACCCGTCTCCGAGGTTGTAGGGCTCGGTCCGGCCCTTGTTGATCGTCAGTTCCACCTCGAAATCGTTCTCGGCGTTGGAAAGGTAGACAAGCGTGAAGGACTCGAAGTCGAGCCGGTCGGCGACCGTCAGCCCGAACGCCTTCTCGTAGAACCTGACCGAGCGATCTTCATCCAGAACGCGAATCATCGAGTGGATCGCACGCGCCACCTGTCCCTCCCGAAGGTGTAGTATTTACCGACTTTGGTTAGATTAGTGGACCAGTTCCGGGCGTTGGTAGTAGGTGAATACTACACGGCCAGTTTTCGCCAAGGCCGCGCGGGCAGCTTCTGGCTCGCCCAGTCCGCGGCCGGGGCGGGCCTCACTCGGCCGCCAGCGCCCCTGTCGCGAAAGGCTGTTGCTGGCGTGTCCGGATCAGGCAGGCGCACCGCAGCAGCGACGTGAAGTTCGCCGCCTCGCCCCTTAGCTCCAGCACCTCGGAATGGAGCCGCGACACGAAGGCGGGCGTCGTCAGCCCCTCGTCCGCGGCGATGCCGTCGAGGATTTCCCAGAACGAGCGTTCCAAGCGGATGCTGGTCGATTGCCCGTTCAGCCTCAGGTGCCGGGTCACGGGCTCGTAGTCGCCGGGGTTCTGCCCCGCAAAGATCTGGCACATGATACATCCTCCCCAGGGTACCACTGGTGACAGTGTTCAGGCTTTGCGGGGATTCGCATAGGATTATTTCAGGCCGGGCAACTCTGCCTTGGTCACGGTCGCCGCGTCCGGTCAGGCGACGGTGGCCTCCGGTGCGCGCTCGGCCGCGCCGGAGGCCATGTCGGAACCCGACAGGTTCTCCATTACCCCGGGAAGGCAGGCCTCGATCGCCTCGAGGATCGCGGATTTCTTCAGCGGCTTCGTCAGGTAGAGGTCGACCCCGGCGGCCAACACATCCTCCCGGTCGCCGTCTAGAGCATGCGCGGTCAGCGCCACGACCGGCGTGCGGGGGGCGCCCGCAGCGGCCTCGGCGGCGCGGATGCGGCGCGTGGCCTCGCGGCCGTCCATCTCGGGCATCGAGATGTCCATGAACACGATGTCCGGTGCCATGGCGGCATGAAGCTCGACCGCCTCGCCCCCGGTGCCGGCGAACGTGATGTCGATGGGCAGGTCCTTCAGCATCTTCGAGAAGACGAGCTGGTTGGTCCGGTTGTCCTCGGCGGCAAGGACCCTGAGGCGCCCGGCAGGCGACGCGGGTTGGGCGCCTGCCGGGCGGGACGCGGCCAGCGCGCGCCCCACGGCGTCAAGCGCCGCGAAGAGATCGCCGCGCAGCGCCGGGCGCACCAGCGTTCCGAGCGCGCCGGGACAGTCCCGCCCCGGCAGGGCCGACGTCATGGCAAGGCGGACGACGGGGCAGCCCGCCCATCCCCGCGGTGGAAACTCGGCCGCCGCAAGGGCCGCCTCGTCGGCGAAGATCGCGCCGGCGGCAGCCCCGTCCGCGCCCGCCCACACCAGCGGCCCGAGGGCCGCAGCCTCGGCGGCGGTCGCGGCCTCGATCGCGGTCAGGCGCAGCTGGCGCAACTGCCGGGCCAGAAGCCCGCGGGTCACCGGATCCCGGTCGATCACCAGCGCCCGGTGAAGGCCCGGCGGCGGACAGGGCTCTTGCGCCGGCACGCCCGGCTCGTCGCCAAGACCGATGGTGAAGCCGAAGGTCGACCCGACCCCCGGTTCCGAGGTCAGCCGGATCTCGCCGCCCATGAGCCGCACCAGCTGCCGCGAGATCGCAAGGCCAAGCCCCGTGCCTTCGTACTTGCGGTTCCGCGCGTCCTCGACCTGGTTGAACTCTCCGAAGATGTGGTCGCGCATGTCGGGCGAGATGCCGATTCCGGTATCGTCGACCATCAGGGAGACCGCGCGACGCCCGTCCTGGCCCGGTGGCGATCCGGTCACGCTGATCAGGACGTGGCCTGTCTCAGTGAACTTGACCGCATTGCCGACGAGGTTGACCAGAACCTGCCGCAGCCGGCCTGCGTCGCCCACCAGCACCGGCGGAAGCGTCAGGTCCACGTCGACTGCCAGCGTCAGGCCCTTTTCCGCGGCGGCATGGGCCATCATGGTCGCGACTTCGTGGACAAGACGCTCCAGATCGAAGGGCTCGGGCTTCAGCGTCAGTTTCTCTGCCTCGAGCTTGGAGTAGTCGAGCACGTCGTTGATGATGAGAAGCAGCGCCTCGCTCGACGACTTGATCGTCTGGACGTAGAGCCGCTGCTCTTCCGAAAGCTGGGTCTCGCCCAGAAGCTCGGCCATGCCCACGACGCCGTTCATCGGGGTCCGCAGTTCGTGGCTCATCGTCGCGAGGAAGGCCGACTTCGCGCGGCTCGCCGCCTCGGCGCGCGACCGCGCATCGCGCAGCTGCCGCTCGCGCCGCACCGCATCGGTGATGTCGAGCGCCAGCGAGACCACCCCGCCGTCGTTGCCGCGGCGGTCGACAAGCCGGATGTAGCGGCCGTTCCACAGCCGGATCACCCTCGGCTCGATCGGATCGTGGTTCCAGCGATCGATCATGCCCTCGACCCAGGCCGTGGGCGGCTCGTCGCCGGGGTCGAAGATGCCCTCCTCAAGACCGATGCGCAGGATGTCGCGGGCGAATGCACCGGGGCCGACTTCCTCCAGCCCTTCGAAGACCGAGATGTACGCCCGGTTGGCCACCACCAGTCGCCCGGCCGGATCGTAGATGGCAAAGCCGTCGCGGATCGTCTCGAGCGCAAGCCAGAGGCGGTTTTCGGCCACCGTCCGCGCCTCGGTCGCCGTATCGAGGTCGGACCGGACACGGGCATTCTCGCCGCGCAGCTGGTCGGCGACCGAATGCGCATCCTCGACCACGCGGCGCTGGATGACGATCTCTTCCGACAGCGCGCGCGCGTGCTCGGCCAGCTTGCGGTTGGCGGCGAAGAGCTCGCGGCTCTTGAGTTCCAGCAGGCGTTCGGCCGCAAGCCGCGCCCGCCGTTCCGCAACAAGTCTGTCGCCGAGATCCATCACCGTTCTCCGCCCGGTGGGCATCCGCACCCGCTTCCCCCTGGCAGGACCGTAGGCGGAACGCGGTAAACCAGTCGTTAACGCCGGGCCTCGCCTTGCGCGGCAGGCTCGCCGCGTGGCACCATGTGTCCGGTGTCATCGGAGGGGTGCGGGATGCGTGGTGTCGCAGCGCTGGTCGTCGGTCTTGCGGTCGCAATCGCGGTCCCCGCGACGGCCCAGGAGGCGGGTCCGCCGGTTCCCGAACGCCGGATCGCCGTGACCGAGGGCACCGACTTCTACGGCGGCGACCTCCGTGCGATCTTCGACACCACCTTCGACGCCTGCCGCGCCGCCTGCCTGGCCGACAGCGCCTGCCGCGCCTTCACCTTCAACGCCCGGGCCGGCGCCTGCTTTCCGAAATCCGACGTCACCTCGCGCCAGCCGTTCGACGGGGCGATCTCGGCCGAGGTGTTCGAGACCGCGCCGGCCATCCTGGCCGCGGCGGGCGACCGGGCGGCCGAGCTGTCCTTCCTGCGGCCCGGCGACCTGGTGGCCGCGCGGGACGCGGCGCAGCAGATGGCCGAACTTCATCGCGTCGGCGATTTTCCCGCGGCTGACTATGCCCAGGCTGCTACCGAGGCACGGTCGTCCGGCAATCAGGCGGACGCGGTCGCCTTCTCGGGCGCAGCGGTGGTGCTGTCGGACGCCCCCGACCTGTGGATCACCTATGCCGAGGACCTGCTGGCCGCACAGGGAGACGCCGGTGTGCTTTCGAACCGGCAGGCCCGGGCCGTCAACGCCGCCGTCAACGGATACCTGCGTGCAGGCGACGACGGCACCCGCGCCGCCGCGCTCTTGGCGATGGCGCGGGCGCTCGAGGCGACGGGCCGGGGCCGCGACTCGCTTGCCGCACTGCGGCTTGCGGCCGACCTCTCGCCCCGGCAGGACATCGCCGAGGCACGCGACCGCGCCGCCGCGATGTTCGGGTTCCGCATCTTCGAGCACGTGGTCGAAAGCGATCCGGCGACGGCGCGCATCTGCGCCGCGTTTTCCGAACCGCTGGCCGAAGCCGGCGTCGACTACGCGCCCTTCGTGCAGGTCTCGGCCGAGGGCACCGCCGTCGAGGTCGAGGACAACCGCCTCTGCATCGCCGGCGTCCGCCATGGCGAGCGCTACCGCGTCACCTTCCGCAGCGGCCTGCCCTCGGCTGCGGGAGACACGCTGGCCGGGGCCGTCGACCTCGATCTCTACGTCCGCGACCGCAGTCCCGCGGTGCGCTTCCCCGGCCGGGCCTACGTGCTGCCCCGCACCGGCGACCCGGCGGTGCCGGTGGTCACGGTCAATGCGTCCAGCCTCGATCTGGTGCTACGCCGGGTTTCCGACCGCAACATCCTGCGCGCGATGCAGGATGGCTACTTCGGCCGCCCGCTCGACACCTGGCAGGAACAGCGGTTCTCGGACGGGGTCGCGGAAGAGGTCTGGCGCGGAACCGGCGTCGTGGAAGGCGCGCTGAACGAAGATACGACCACCCGGCTGCCGATGACCGAGGCGATCGCCGGACAGCCGCCGGGCATCTACGCCCTTCAGGCCCGGGTGCCGGGACAAGACCCCTACGAGAACGCCGCCGCCACCCAGTGGTTCGTGATCTCGGACCTCGGCCTTGCCACGCTGAGCGGCACCGACGGGCTGCATGTCTTCGTGCGCGCGCTGGGCACGGCCGAGCCCCGCGAAGGCGTGACCGTCACTCTGGTCAGCCGGGCCAACGCCGTGCTGGGCACGGCCGAGACCGACGCGCAGGGCCACGCGGTCTTTCCCGCCGGGCTGGCGCGCGGCACGGGAGCGGCCGCGCCGGGCCTCGTCACCGCCGAGGACGGGGCCGAGGACATGGCGTTCCTGTCGCTCACCGACCCGGAATTCGACCTTTCCGACCGTGGAGTGGAGGGCCGCGAGGCTGCCCCGCCCATCGACCTGTTCCTTGCCACCGACCGCGGCGCCTACCGCGCGGGCGAGACGATCCACGCCACGGCGCTGGCGCGCGACGGCCAGGTTGCGGCCATCGACGGCCTGCCGCTGACCGCGATCCTGTCGCGGCCCGACGGGCTGGAATACTCCCGCGCCTTGTCCGACACCGGCCGCGCCGGCGGCCATGTCTTCGCGATGCCGGTCGCGGGCTCGGCGCCGCGCGGGGCCTGGACGCTGGCCGTCCACGCCGACCCCGAGGCGCCGCCGCTTGCGACGCAGACGGTCCTTGTCGAGGACTTCCTGCCCGAACGCATCGACTTTACCCTGACCCTGCCCGACGCCCCCATCGCACCCTCGGACAGCCCAACCCTGACCGTCGAGGCACGCTATCTCTTTGGCCCGCCCGCCGCCGACCTGGCCATCGACGGCAACGTGCAGCTGGCCGCGGTGCGGACACTCGACGCCTTCCCCGGCTACCTATTCGGCCGCCACGACGCGCCCTTCGACACCCGTTACGGCGGCTTCGACGGCGGGCTGCGCACCGACGACGACGGGCGCGCTGCGTTCCCGCTGGCCTTCCCCGAGATCGGCGCCGCCGACCGGCCGCTCGAGGCGCGCGTGACAGTGACCGTGGCCGAAGGCTCCGGCCGACCGGTCGAACGCCGCCTGACCCGCGCGCTCAGCCCCGCCGAGGCCCTGATCGGCATCCGCCCCGGTTTCGACGGCGTCGTGCCCGAGGGCGTCGAGGCGCGCTTCGACGTGATCGCCGTCGCCCCGGACGGCGCCCGCACGGCGATGCCGGTGACGTGGACGCTGAACCGGATCGAGACCACCTACCAGTGGTACCAGATCGGCGGCCGGTGGGAGTGGGAGCCCGTGACCTCGCGGAGCCGCGTCGCCTCGGGCGAGGCGCAGCTGTCGCCCGATGGTACGACGACCGTCTCGGCGCCGGTCGAATGGGGCCAGTACGAGCTGCGCGTCGAACGCGCCGACGGCATCTTCGCCGCCAGCTCGGTCGACTTCTACGCCGGCTGGTACGCCCCCGCCGACGCCTCGGACACGCCCGACACGCTGGAATTGTCGCTTGACCGGCCGGCCTATGCCCCTGGCGACACGGCGACGGTACGGATCGTGCCGCGCTTTGCGGGAAAGGGCCTTGTCACGGTCATGTCGAACCGGCTGATCGCCATGCAGGCGGTCGACCTGGTCGAGGGCGAGAACCTCGTGCAGCTTCCCGTCACCGACGAGTGGGGCACCGGGGCCTATGTCGCGGCGGCCGTCATCCGCCCGATGGACGTGGCCGCCGGCCGCAACCCTTCGCGGGCGCTGGGCCTTGCCCATGCGTCTGTCGAGCCTGGCGCGCGGCGGCTGACGGCGACCTTCGAGGCCCCGGCCGAGGCCGAGCCGCGCGCGCCCCTCGACGTGGCGCTTCGGGTCGAGGGCGCGGCTCCGGGCCAGACTGCCTGGGCCACGATTGCCGCGGTGGACATGGGCATCCTGAACCTGACCGGTTTCGAAAGCCCCGACCCGGAGGGCCACTACTTCGGCCAGCGCAAGCTTGGCGTCGCCCTGCGCGACGTCTACGGCCGCCTGATCGACGGCATGACCGGCAGTCTGGGCGAGATCCGGTCGGGCGGCGACGGGCTTGCCGCGCGCCGGATCGAGGGC
>JALORM010000309.1 GCA_025458985.1 Paracoccaceae bacterium
TGGCAGCCCGTAGGGGAGTCGAACCCCTCTTTTCAGGTTGAAAACCTGACGTCCTAACCGATAGACGAACGGGCCGTGCCGTGGCGTGCGGCGTTACTTAGGCAATGGCGCCCTGACTCGCAAGCGGTTTTTCCGGCCGTTCCGGGGCGGTGGGGGGCAGCGTTGCAGGTCACGCCTCGGCGGCGTCGTCGAGCCGCAGTTGTGCCCGCGCCCTGCCTTGCCAGTGGTTCAGTTCCGGCCGCCCGGCGAGGTGCAACCTGGTCCCCGGGCGGGCTTCCAGCACCGCGCCAAGCGGTCCTTCATAGGCGCGGAAGGCGATCGCCTCGACAGGCGGGCAGGCTCCGTCTGACAGGGTCAGTTTCAGGTGCGAGTCGCCGACCCTGCGGGCGCTGTGGATGAGCGCGCCGGCAAGCGCGAAGCGCGGGGCAGGGGCGGCGGCGCCATAGGGACCGGCGGCCTCCAGCGCCTCGCAGAGGTCGGGCTGACAGGCCGAGGGCATCAGCAACCCGTCAAGCCGAAGCTCGCGCGGGGGGGCGGCGCCGGCACCCTGCCGCGCGAGCAGTTCGGCGAGCCGCGCCATCGCGTCTTCAAGCCGGTCACGCCGGACCGTCAGGCCCGCGGCCATCCGGTGCCCGCCGCCCTTCAGCAGCAAGCCCTCGGCCGCCGCCTTCTGCACGGCATGTCCGAGGTCCACGCCCTCGACCGAGCGGCCCGAGCCCTTGCCCTCGGCCCCCGAAAGGCCGATCACCACGGCGGGGCGGCCGAAGGCCTCCTTCAGCCGCGCGGCGACGATGCCGACGACGCCGGGGTGCCAGCCTTCTCCCGCCGCCCAGACCAGCGGGCCGTCCGGCCCCCGTGCCTCGGCCTGGGCGGTCGCCTCCTCCAGAACCGCGGCCTCGATCTGGCGCCGCTCCTCGTTCAGCACTTCGAGCCTGCGGGCCAGCGCCTCGGCCTCGCGCGGGTCGTCGGTCGACAGCAGCCGCGCGCCAAGATCAGCCGCGCCGACCCGGCCGCCGGCGTTCACGCGCGGCCCCAGCACGAAGCCGAGGTGATAGGCCGCGGGCGCGCGGTCGAGCCTCGCCACGTCAGCAAGCGCGACGAGGCCCGGGCGCGCCCGGCGCGCCAGCACGGCAAGACCCTGCCGGACGAAGGCCCGGTTGACGCCGATCAGCGGCGCGACATCGGCCACCGTCGCCAGCGCCACGAGGTCGAGCATCGCCATCAGGTCGGGGCCCTGCACGCCGTCCGCCCGGAGCCGCCGGTTCGCCTCGACCAGCGCCAGGAAGACCACGCCGGCGGCGCAGAGATGGCCGAGATCGCCGCTCTCGTCCTGCCGGTTGGGGTTCACGACGGCCACGGCGCGGGGCAGCGTCTCGGCGGCGAGGTGGTGGTCGAGCACGACCACATCGCAGCCCGCCGCGGCCAGCGGCTCGTGCGAAAGCGTGCCGCAGTCGACGCAGAGGATCAGGTCGTGCGCCACCCCCAGCGCCTCCATCGCCGGGACGTTCGGCCCATAGCCTTCCTCGATCCGGTCGGGGACATAGAGCGTGGCCGGTCGGCCCATGCCGCGCAGCCAGCCCAGCAGAAGCGCGGCCGAGGCGCCGCCGTCGACGTCATAGTCGGCGAAGACGGCAATGCGCTCGCGGGTGCGGACGGCGCGGATCAGGCGGTCGGCGGCGGCGCCCATGTCACGCAGCGACATCGGATCGGGCAGGAGGTCGCGCAGCGTCGGCCCGAGGAACCCCGCCGCCGCCTCGGGCGCGACGCCGCGCCTCGCCAGCACCGCCGCCAGCGCGGGCACGTGGCCGGCCTGGACCAGCGCCTCGGTCCGGCGCGCGTCGTCGACCCCGGGGCCGGTCCAGCGGCGGCCGGTCAGGGACGAGGCGACGTTCAGGAAGGCGGGCGGCTCGGACATCGCCCCTTCATGCCCGGCGGTCGCGGCGAAGGCCAGAGCGCGCCGGCCGCTCCGGACCGGTCACTTCACCGGGTTGCGGTAGGTCATCCGCCGCACCGAGCCGGTTTTCGACCGCATCAGGATCGTCTCGGCGGTCAGGTAGCCGACCTCGCGCCTGATCCCGGACAGGAGCGAGCCGTCGGTCACGCCGGTCGCGGCGAAGATCACGTCCTTCGTCACCATGTCGTCGCGGGTATAGACCCGGTCGAGGTTCTTGATCCCGGCCTTGCGCGCGCGCCCGCGCTCGTCGTCGTTGCGAAACAGGAGACGTCCGAAGATCTGCCCGCCCATGCACTTCATGGCGGCCGCCGCCAGCACCCCTTCCGGCGCCCCGCCCGAGCCCATGTACATGTCGATCCCGGTCTTGTCGGGTTCCGCGCAATGCATCACGCCGGCCACGTCGCCGTCCGTAATCAGCCGGATCGCCGCGCCGGTCGAGCGGACTTCGGCGATCATCTCTTCGTGCCGCGGGCGTTCGAGCACGCAGACGGTGATGTCGGTGGTGGAACAGCCCTTGGCCGCGGCCAGCGCACTGACCCGCTCGCCCGGGCTCATCGCCAGGGTCACGACGCCGGGCTTGAAGCCGGGGCCGACGGCAAGCTTGTCCATGTAGACGTCTGGCGCATGCAGCATCGAGCCGCGCGGCGCCATCGCGATCACGGTCAGCGCGTTCGGCATGTCCTTCGCCGTCAGGGTCGTGCCTTCCAGCGGGTCGAGCGCGATGTCGACTTCGGGGCCGTTGCCCGAGCCGACTTCCTCGCCGATGTAGAGCATCGGCGCCTCGTCGCGCTCGCCCTCGCCGATCACCACGACGCCGCGGATGTCGAGAAGGTTCAGCTGCTCGCGCATCGCGTTGACGGCCGCCTGGTCGGCGGCCTTCTCGTCGCCGCGGCCGATCAGCTTGGCCGAGGCCAGCGCCGCCGCCTCCGACACCCGGGCAAGGCCGAGAGACAGCATGCGGTCCTGAAAAACGTCGGCCTGGCTCATCATCTTCCCTCGGGTTTCCTGCGCCTGCCTCAAGGCCTTACTCTGCACCCCCTGCCCGGGCAATACTGGGGGCGCTAACAGGCGCCGCCGGACCTGTCGCGTGCGGCGGCATGACGTTAGGGTGCGCCGGAAGCGGAACGGGAGGGACGGGCATGGACGTGATTGCGCGGATGACGGCGGTGGTCGGCGGCGCGGTGGCCCTGGTACGGCGGATGGGGTTGCCCGCGCAGCAGGCAGTGGGCGCCGAGCCGCTGATCCCGCAGGCGCGCAAGCAGGGGATCATGACGCTGAAGATGCCCGTTGCCCACGGCTGGCGCGACGGCAGGCTGCCCACCTGCGCGCCTGGCCTCAAGGTCAATGCCTTCGCCTCGGGGCTCGACCATCCGCGCTGGATCGAGGTCCTGCCGAACGGCGACGTTCTGGTGGCCGAATCGACCGAGGAACCCGGCCCGCCCCGCACGCTGATGGACCACGCCGCCCAGGCGACGATGCGCCGCGTCAAGGCCATCGGCAAAAGCGCGAACCGCGTCTCGCTCTGGCGCGACGCGGATGGCGACGGGGTGGCCGAGATCCGCACCGACTTCGT
>JALORM010000310.1 GCA_025458985.1 Paracoccaceae bacterium
CGGTGCGCGATCACCCCGACCCACGCCCCGGCCAGCGCGAAGGGCGCCAGCAGCACCCCCGCCCACAGCGTCTCGGCCGTGAAGAAGCCCAGCGCCGCGTAAGGCACCGCCTTGGCGACGTTGATGACCGTGAAGGCCAGGACCGTGGTCGCCTGGAACGCCGTCTTGGGCAGGCCGCGGGCCAGCAGGTAGATCGCCGCGGGCGGCCCTCCGGCATGGCTGACGAAGCTCGTGAACCCCGCGGCCAGCCCCGCGGCAAGCCCGGCCACGGAGCCGAGCGGCCGGTCGGCCACCACGATCCACCCGAGCTTGCGGCCCAGTTGCCAGGCCACGAACCCCACCGCGACCGCCCCGATCAGAAAGCGGAACACGTCGGGATCGGCCACCTGGAACAGCGCCGCCCCCAGCGCCACGCCGGGTAGGCCCGACAGGATCAGGAACCGCGCCGAAGGCCAGTCCCACTGCCGCCAGTAGGGCTTCAGCGTCGCGAGGTCGACCAGCATCAAGAGCGGCAGCATCAGCCCGATCGCCGCCGCCGGCTCCAGGATCAGCGCCAGAAGCGGTGTCGCCGCGAAGGCCGCGCCCGAGCCGAAGCCGCCTTTCGAGACGCCGGCGAAGATCACCGCCGGAATGGCGAGGGCGAAGAACAGCGCATCGAGCTCCATCCCCGATGGCTTAGCCCGGCCCCCGCTTCCGCGCCAGTCCGCGCAATCCTGGCACCGCGGCACCTTGATCCGCAGCGCCCTTCGCTCTAGGCAGGCGCGGACAACCCAGAGGAACGGAGACCCTTCCCATGGCCAGACCCAAGATCGCCCTCATCGGTGCAGGGCAGATCGGCGGCACGCTCGCCCACCTCGCCGCTCTCAAGGAACTGGGCGATGTTGTCCTGTTCGACATCGCCGAAGGCACGCCGCAGGGCAAGGCGCTCGACATCGCCGAATCCGGCCCGTCGGAGGGTTTCGATGCCGCGATGTCGGGCACCAACGACTATGCCGGGATCGCCGGGGCGGATGTCTGCATCGTCACCGCCGGGGTCCCGCGGAAGCCGGGGATGAGCCGCGACGACCTTCTGGGCATCAACCTCAAGGTCATGAAGTCGGTCGGCGAGGGCATCAGGACCCACGCCCCGGGCGCCTTCGTGATCTGCATCACCAACCCGCTCGACGCGATGGTCTGGGCGCTGCGCGAGTTCTCGGGCCTGCCGCACAACATGGTCGTCGGCATGGCCGGCGTGCTGGACAGCGCGCGCTTCCGCCACTTCCTGAGCCTCGAATTCGGCGTCTCGATGAAGGACGTCACCGCCTTCGTTCTGGGGGGCCACGGCGACACGATGGTGCCGCTTGTGCGCTATTCCACCGTCGCCGGCATCCCGCTGCCCGACCTCGTCAAGATGGGGTGGACCACGCAAGAGCGGCTCGACGCCATCGTCCAGCGCACCCGCGACGGCGGCGCCGAGATCGTGGGCCTTCTCAAGACCGGCTCGGCCTTCTACGCGCCGGCCACCAGCGCCATCGAGATGGCCGAGGCCTACCTGAAGGACCAGAAGCGCGTGCTGCCCTGCGCCGCCTTCGTCGACGGCGCCTACGGCCTCTCGGGCATGTATGTGGGCGTACCGACCGTGCTGGGCGCGGGCGGGGTCGAGCGGGTGATCGACATCAAGCTCGACCGGGACGAGCAGGCGATGTTCGACAAGTCGGTGGGGGCCGTGAAGGGCCTTGTCGACGCCTGCAAGGGCATCGACGGCAGCCTCGCCTGAGACACGGGCTTGGCGGGAAGGCGCATCCTCTTCTCGGCGCAGAAGAACGAGGGGCCGTTCCTCCTCGAATGGATCGCCTTCCACAAGGTCGTGGGCTTCAGCGACATCGTCATCTATTCCAACGACTGCTCGGACGGGTCCGACGACCTGCTCGACCGGCTGGCGGCAGCGGGCGAGATCCACCACCACCGCCAGACCGTGCCCCCCGGGGCCTCGCCGCAACTGAACGCAGCCGAGCTGTTCCTGGCAAGCGGCTTCGCGAAGTCAGGCGACTGGGTGATGTGGCTGGACACCGATGAATACCTCTGCGTGCACGCAGGCGCGGGGCGGGTAGACGACCTGATCGCAGCCCTGCCCGAGGCCGACGCGATCGGCGTGGCGTGGCGGGTGTTCGGCAGCGCGGGTGTGACCGACTGGCCGGGCGAGCAGATCTCGGAGACCTTCGTGCGCGCCTCGCGCCGACAGTGGCCGCCGAACACGCAGGTCAAGACGCTGTTCCGGTTCGACCGCCGCATCCGGCGGATGCACCTGCACAGGCCGGTCTTCGCGCGGCGTGTCCCCGCCGACCGGATCGCCTTCTTCGGCAGCGACGGGCAGCGAGTACCCGACGACTTCATCCACCACATGATGCCGCGCATGTATCCCAGGCACCGGCTGGCGCGGTCCAACCGGATCCATGCGCTGGCGCAGGTCAACCATTATGCGGTGCGCACACCGGACCTGTTCGCGCGGAAGCGCGCGCGGGGCCGCGGCCTCGGCTCGGCGGTCGATCCCGGCGTGCGGCACACCGACGACTTCTTCGCCGCCTACGATCGAGGCGAGGAGGCGGACGAGGCAATCCTGAAGTACGTCGGTTCCAAGAAGGCCGAAGTCCAGCGCCTGCTGCGTCTTCTGGACGGGGCCTGACATGGCGGACCCGACCACGCGCAGGATCCTGTTTTCGGCCCAGAAGAACGAGGGGCCGTTCCTCCTCGAATGGATCGCCTTCCACAAGGTCGTGGGCTTCACCGACATCGTGATCTATTCGAACGACTGCACGGATGGGTCAGACGTGCTGCTCGACCGCCTTGCAGCGGCGGGCGAGGTCGTCCACCGGCGCCACGACCCCGGGCCTGACGTCAAGCCGCAGATGAACGCCGCACGGCTGGTGATCGAGGAAGGCATTCTCGTCACCGGAGACTGGGTCATGTGGCTGGACCTCGACGAATTCCTCTACGTCGAGCCTGGCCGGCACCGCGTCGATGACCTGATCGCTGCGATCGGGCCGGCAGAGGGCGTGTCAGTGGCCTGGCGCCATTTCGGCGACGGCGGAAATTCCGAATGGCCCGGCAGGCACGTCTCGCCCCACTTCATCCTTGCGGAGCACAGACGGCGGCCCCGCCCGCCGCAGTGCAAGACGCTGTTCCGCTACGGCCCGATGGTCTCCGGGCTGCACCTGCACCGGCCCCTCCTGCGCGAAGGGGCCAGCTACGAGACGTTCCCGCTCATCGGCAGCGACCGCCTGCCGATGCCGGATCTGGTCTACGACTCCCGACGCCCGTCGCCCTGGAATCGGATCGCAGGCTCGCAGAAGGTCTACAGGCTGGGCCAGGTGGCGCATTTCTTCGCCAGGACGGCCGACCTCTACGTCGAGAAGAAGGTTCAGCGGGGTCGCGGGTTCGCCGAGGCCGGCCTTGGTCCGAATACCCGGCACAGCCTCGAGACGCGCTACAACCCGAACGAGACCGAAGAGCGGATGCTTCTGGTCCACGAGGCTGCCACCGT
>JALORM010000311.1 GCA_025458985.1 Paracoccaceae bacterium
TACACCGACGTGCCCGCGGGAGATGTCGCGATCAAGAACGTGGCCGACCTCTACCTCTACCCCAACACCGTGCGCGCGGTGAAGGTGACGGGCGCCCAGCTGAAGGACTGGCTGGAACGCTCGGCCGGCATGTTCAACCAGGTGACGCCGGGCGGGCAGGACCAGGTGCTGCTGAACCCCGACTTCCCCAGCTACAACTTCGACGTGATCGACGGGGTGACCTACCGGATCGACCTGTCGCAGCCCTCGAAGTTCGACCCCAAGGGGGTGCTGCTGGACGAAGGCGCCAACCGCATCGTGGACCTGATGTACCAGGGCCGCCCGGTCGACCCGGCAGAGCACTTCGTGATCGCCACGAACAACTACCGTGCCGGGGGCGGCGGCGACTTCCCCGGCGCGAAGGGCGATACGATCATCTTCGAGGCGCCCGACACCAACCGCGACGTGATCGTGCGCTTTATCGTGGAACAGGGCACCATCAACCCCTCGGCCGACGCCAATTGGAGCTTCGCGCCCCTGCCGGGAACGACGGTCCTGTTCGACACCGGCCCGAAGGCGGCGGATTACCTGGCCGACGTGAAGGGCGTGGCGATCGAGCCGGCCGGCGACGGACCCGACGGCTTCGCCCGCTTCCGCATCGCGCTGTGACGCGCTAAGGGTCCGGTGCCTCACCGCACCGGACCCGCCGCATGCCCTTCGACGCTGCCATCTTCGACCTGGACGGAACCCTGCTCGATACCGAGCGCCTTCTGCTCGAGGCGGGTATCGAGGCCTTTGCGGAACTGGGGCACGAGGCCGACCGGGCTTTCCTGATCTCGCTCATCGGCACCTCGGGGGCCGAGGCGCAGGCGCGAATCGCCGACCGGTTCGGCCGGCTCTTGGACCTCGTGGCCCTGGAGCAGGTCTGGGACGCGGCCGCGCGGCGACGCCACGAGATGGGCATCCCGCTCAGGCCCGGGGTGGCCGAGTTGCTGACCGCGCTGGGACCGATGCCGCGTGCGGTCGCCACCAACAGCGCGACCGCAACCGCCCTGACGAAACTGACCGCAACCGGCATCGCCCCGCATTTTGCCCATGTTGTCGGCTACGACGCCGTCGCGCGGCCGAAGCCCGCCCCGGACGTCTTCCTCGAAGCAGCCCGTCTTCTTGGCGCGCACCCGCGGGCTTGCGTGGTCTTCGAGGACAGCGCCACCGGAGTGGCGGCGGCGTTGGCTGCCGGGATGACGGTGGTTCACGTCCCCGACCTTCACGCGGTCGAGGTGCCGGGTGTCCACCACAGGGCCGATACCCTTCTTGCCGGCGCGCGCGCCGCGGGTCTGCTCTGAACGCCTTCCCTCGGTTCTGCCTGTTGCGCGGGCAATCCGCCTGCGAAATAGTCGATCCATGCGCCTTGCGCTGGCGGCCGCAGGCAGGAACGCGCCCGCTCTTCCCTAGGCGGGCTGTCTGCCGGAAGGTCGCGCGGAACGCGACAACACGGAGGTAACGGTCCCATGTTCACCCGCACGCCCGCCCTCGCCGCAGCAATCGCCGCGGCCGTCCTGGCTGCCGCCCCGGCTGCTGCACAGGAGCTGACGAAGATCGCCTTCGCGCTCGACTGGAAGTTCGAAGGGCCTTCCGCGGCCTACTTCGCGGCCATCGACAACGGACACTTCGCCGCCGAGGGCCTGGAGGTGGAGGTGACCGCCGGCAACGGGTCGGTCGAGACCATCCCCAAGATCGCGACCGGCGCTTTCCCCATCGGCTTCGGCGACATCAACTCTGTCATCAAGTTCCTTGACCAGAACCCGGGCGCGCCGGTCACGGCGGTCATGATGGTCTACGATAAGCCGGCCTTCGCCATCGTCGGCCGCAAGTCCCTGGGCGTCGAGGCGCCGAAGGACCTGGAGGGCAAGATCCTCGGTGCGCCGCCGCCCGACGGCGCCTGGGCCCAGTTCCCCGCCTTCGCAAGCGCCAACGGCCTCGACGTGTCGCAGATCAAGGTCGAGCCGGTCGGCTTTCCGACGCGCGAGCCGATGCTGGCCGAAGGCCAGGTCGCCGCGATCACCGGGTTCTCGTTCTCGTCGGTTCTGAACCTCAAGCGCCTGGGCGTCCCCGAGGAAGACATCTCGAACATCCTGATGGCGGACCATGGCCTTGCGCTTTACGGCAACGCCATCCTCGTCAACACCGAGTGGGCCGCCGCCAACCCCGAGACGGTGACCGGCTTTCTGCGGGCCGTCGCCAAGGGATGGAAGGACGTGATCGCCGACCCGGCCGCGGGCATCACGGCGATGGCCGCGCGCAATCCGGCCGCGGACGCCGCGCTGGAACAGGAGCGGCTGCAGATGGCGATCGACCAGAACGTGCTGACCGACTGGGTCAAGGCGAACGGCATGGGCAATATCGACCCGGCGCGGATGGAGACGGCGCTCGCCCAGATCGCCGAGACCTACACCTTCCAGAACCCGCCTGACGCGAGTCTCTACTTCACGCCCGCCTACCTGCCGACCGACGGCAGCCTCACGATGGAGTGACGGGCTCTCGGTCGCGGGCGGCACGTTCCGGGCTTGGGCGGGGCGGCGCTGTCGAGGCGCCGTCCGGCTGCCCCGCACCGAAGCGCATGATCCAGAAACGGGGAAGGCATGGAGAACATCGTCGAGATCCGGGGCGTGACCCACGCCTACCGCACGCCGAAGGGCCCGCTGCCGGTGCTGCGCGATCTGTCGCTCGCGATCCCCGAAGGCGCGTTCGCGGCCGTCGTCGGCCCCTCGGGCTGCGGCAAGTCCACGCTGACGCGGCTGATTGCCGGCCTGATGAAGCCCGATCAGGGCGAGGTCTGGCTTCACGGCGAACGGGTGAAGGGCCCCCGCAAGACGGTCGGCATGGCGTTCCAGAATCCCGTGATGCTGGAATGGCGCACGATCCTGCAGAACGTGATCCTGCCCTTGGAGATCGTCGCGCCCTCGATGCCCCGGCGCGACCGCGAGGCGCGGGCGCGCGAGCTTCTGGCGCTGGTGGGTCTTGAGGGTTTCGAGGACAAGCGGCCCTCGGAGCTGTCAGGGGGCATGCGCCAGCGCGCCTCGCTCTGCCGCGCGATCGTGCACAAGCCCGACATCCTGATCCTCGACGAACCCTTCGGCGCGCTTGATGCCTTCACCCGCGAGGATCTGTGGCAGATCATGCACGGGCTGCGCCGCGAGGAGCCCTTCACGGCCCTCCTCATCACCCATGACCTGCGCGAGTCGATCTTTCTGGCCGACGAGGTGATCGTGATGTCGGGCCGTCCCGCGACGGCGCAGTATCGCATGAAGGTGCCCGGAGGGGCCGAGCGCACGCTCGACGACCTCTACACGCCCGATGCGGCCGAACGGCTGAACGTGCTGCGCCACCAGATCCAGATTGCGCAGGGCAGGGCCGCGGCATGAGCTGGAAGAAGGTCGCAGTCCCGCTGATCGCCGTGGCGGTGTTCCTCGGGTTGTGGGAGCTTCTGGTCTGGGCGAAGGGCTGGCCGAACTACGTCATGGCCTCGCCCTCGGATGTGGCGCACGGTTGCGGGGCTGGCCCTTGCGGTGGCCTTCGGGACGTTCCTCGGCATGATCATGGGCTTCTCGCGGGTCATGCGCGACGCGCTCTATCCGTTGCTTGTGGGCTTCAACGCGATCCCGAAGGCGACCGTCGTACCCATCGTCGCGCTCATGTTCGTCGGCGCGCACGACTTCAACACCGTGCTGATCGCCTTCATGATCTCGTTCTTCCCGATCGCGGTCTCGGTCTCGATCGGGCTCTCGACGCTGGAGCCCGAGTATCGCGACATCCTGCGATCGCTCGGCGCGTCGAAGCTGACGATCTTCTGGAAGATCGCGCTGCCGAAGACCCTGCCCGAG
>JALORM010000013.1 GCA_025458985.1 Paracoccaceae bacterium
TCGAACCACAGATGCACCTTGTAGCGGCCCGGCGGCACGCGCCGCGCCATCGGAACCAGCCCCCAGACCGTGTAGGGATCGACCGCCACGATCCGCCCCGACGGCAGCGCAATCGTCCCCAGCGGGCGCGCGACGATGCCGCGCCGGGCCAGCTCGGCGGGCGGCAACTGAAGGACGGACAGGTTGGCAAGCCAGTCGGGGGCATCCTGCTGCGCGACGGCCGGAAAGGCCCCGAGGATCGCGGAAAGAACACCTGCCAAGGCCCTCATAGCGCCAGGTATTCCGCCTTCTGCCGTGGTGTCCACGAGACCGTGACCACGTGACCATGCTCGGCCTCGGCCTCGGCCGTCACGATACCCTGCGCGTGCAGCCAGGCCCGGCGTCGGCCCTCGGCGAAGGGCACCTCGAGCCGCTCGTCCAGGCGCTCTTCGTCCAGCACGGCCGTGACCGCCCCCAACAGCGCATCCAGCCCCTCGCCGGTCAGGGCGGAAACCGCGAAGACCTGCGGCTTGCGGTCGGCCTGCGTCGCGTGGGCGGCCCGCTCGGCCTCGGGCAGCAGGTCGACCTTGTTCCACACCTCGATCAGCGGCGTCGCCTCGTCGACGCCAAGCTCGCCCAGGATGCGCGTGACCTCCTCGGCCTGCGGCGTGCTGTCGGGGTGGGCGATGTCGCGGACATGCAGGATCAGGTCGGCTTCCAGCACCTCTTCCAGCGTCGCGCGGAAGGCCGCAACGAGCTGCGTGGGCAGGTCCGAGATGAAGCCCACCGTGTCTGACAGGATCACCTTCAGCCCCGTCGGCAGGCGCACCGCCCGCATCGTGGGGTCGAGCGTCGCGAACAGCATGTCCTTGGCCAGCACCTCGGCGCCGGTCAGCCGGTTGAACAGGGTAGACTTGCCCGCGTTGGTGTAGCCGACCAGCGCCACGACCGGAAACGGCACCTTGCGCCGCGCGGCGCGGTGCAGCTCGCGCGTGCGCACGACCTTGTCGAGTTGCCGGCGCAGGCGGATGATCTGGTCGTCGATGGCGCGGCGGTCGGCCTCGATCTGGGTCTCGCCCGGGCCGCCGACGAAGCCGAAGCCGCCGCGCTGGCGTTCGAGGTGGGTCCAGGCGCGGACGAGGCGCGTCCGCTGGTAGCTGAGCGCGGCCAGTTCCACCTGAAGCACGCCCTCGCGCGTGCGGGCACGGTCGGCGAAGATCTCGAGGATCAGCCCGGTCCGGTCCAGAAGCTTGACGCCCCACGCCTTTTCCAGGTTGCGCTGCTGCACGGGCGAGGCCGGGCCATCGACAAGCACCAGCTCGACCTCGGCCTCCTCGAGGCGGGACTTCAGCTCGTCGGTCTTGCCCGACCCGAAGAGGTGGCTCGCCCGGACCTTCGGAACCGGGACCACCTCGGCCCCGGCAATGGTCAGCCCCGGCAGCGCAGCCGCAAGGGCCGCCGCTTCCTGCAGCGCAGGCCCTGCCAGTCGGCGCGATCGGTCGGACGTCAGGTCGGGGTGCAGGACCCATGCCCGCGTCGGGCGGGGGGTCCGGTCTTCGGGATCGGTCAGTCTTCGCCCTCGTAGAGGTTGATGGGCTGTCCCGGCATGATCGTCGAGATCGCGTGCTTGTAGACCAGCTGCGACTGGCCGTCCCGGCGCAGGAGCACGCAGAAATTGTCGAACCAGGTGATCACGCCCTGAAGCTTGACGCCGTTGATGAGGAAGATCGTCACCGGAACCTTGGTCTTGCGGACGTGATTGAGAAACGCGTCCTGCAAGTTCTGTTTGTCGCCAGCCATCCCACAGTTGTCCTGTTTTTCGTTGGCCCGCCCCCGCGGCGGAAACACACACGCTCAGTCCCCCGAGTATGTCTTGGCAATTGCCGAGATTCCAGACTGAAAATCAGCCCTTTAGGGCGCCGTCGGCGGGCCTGCGCCTCGGGCCCTCCCGCAGCCGCCCTCAGTTCCGCCAGGAATCGGGGTTGAGCAACGCGATCAGCGCCAGCGTCTCCAGCCGCCCGAGCACCATGGCGGCCATCAGGATTGCCTTGGCCGGCTCGCCGAGGCTGTTCATGTCGACAGGCGACTCGACGCCCGCCTGGGCCAGCGGCCCCGTCGTCGACAGCGCCGCCACGCTCAGCACCATCGCGTTCTCGAAGTCGATCCCGGCCAGCGCCAGCGCGGCGGAGACCAGCGCCAGCGACATCGCGAACAGCATGAAGAAGATCCAGGCGATCTCGGCGCCCTCGCGCCGCAGGCGCCGCGCCGCCTGACCCGACCCGCCGACCGAGCTCGGGTGGACAAGCTTTTCCATCTCGCGCGCCGCCTGCGTGTAAAGCGCCCAGACGCGCAGCAGCTTGACGCCCCCCGCCGTGGTGCCGACCCCGCCGCCGAAAACCGCCAGCCCCGCCAGCAGGATGCCCGGCGTCGACAGGCCCGACCAGCCCTGCGCATCGGTCCAGTCGGCCGAGACGAAGCCCGTGGTCGTCAGGAACGACAGCACGGTGAAGAAGGCGCCCCAAAGCGCGCCCAGCGCGCGCGGAATCTCGGCCTCGTCGCCGAAGCCCACGGCGCCGAGCCAGTGGCGCAGGAACAGCACCGCCGGCACGGCGAAGACAATCAGGAGGCCCAGGCGCAGTTCGTGGTCGCTGCGCAGCGCCCTGAACTGGGCTGGCCGCCCCAGTCCGGTGAAGGTCGCCCGCGACAGGGCAAACACCAGGAAGACCGCGATCGCCACCTCGGCCAGAACGGGATTGCCGCCGGCCGCAAGCCCCCCGGCGCCGGTGATCCCCGAGGTCGACAGCGTCGACATCGCAAGGATCAGCGCAGGTGTCCCGCTATAGCCCGACAGGATCAGGCACACCCAGAGGATCCCGGTCAGCCCGAGGTAGACCGGCCCAAGCGCGCCTACCGCGCGCACGAGCCGCGCGCCCGATTCGCGCGGGCGGAAGCCGACGCTGCCGGCTACGGCCGCCCCCTGCCCGGCCGACTCGGTCGCGCCGACCTCGAAGCCGCCCAGGTTCATCGGCGCAAGCAGCGCCAGCGCCACGACCCACGTGAAAAGCCCGCCGAGCCAGCCGACAAGGGCGCGCCACAGGTGCAGCGTGGGCGCCAGCCGTCCGGCATCCTCGTAGGCGGTCATGCCGGTCGTCGTCAGGCAGGACACCATCTCGAACCAGGCATTGAGGAACGACGTCGCCTGCACTGCCTCGCGGAACGGCACCGCGAAGATCAGCGGCAGCACCAGATAGGCCAGCAGAAGCGAGAACAGCTGCGCGCGCGCGGGATGCCTGAGCCCTGTCCGCCGCGTCGCAAGCGACAACAGGACCGCCAGCATCCCCGTCATCGTCGCGGCATAGAAGAACGTCCGCGCGATCCGCTCTTCGCCCGTCGCCACGCCGTGGGCGACCGGCACCAGCATCGCCAGCGCCGCGATCCCGATCAGGATGACGATGAGCGGAAGGTCGGCGAGCCTGCGCATCGCTCAGAAGAAGTCGATCGAGACCTGGAGCAGGCGCTCCACCTCGGGCACGTCCGCCGCCATCGCGAACAGCGCGATCACGTCGCCCTCGTCGATGCGGGTCTCGGACGACGGCTTGACCACCTGCCGGCCCTTCTGCACGGCGCCGACAAGCACGCCCTCGGGAAACTCGATCTCGCGGATCGTCCGCCCGGCGAGAGGCGAGGTCGACAGGACCTGCGCCTCGATCACCTCGGCCTCGGCGTCGCCGATGGAATAGACGCTGCGCACCTTGCCATGGCGGATGTGGCGCAGGATCGAGCTGACGGTGGTGGCGCGGGGGTTGATGTAGGCATCGATGTCAAGCGGGCCCATCAGCGGCACCAGCGTGGGATCGTTCACGAGCGCGATCGCCATGGCGCTGCCCTCGGCCTTGGCACGCACCGCCGCCAGCAGGTTCACCTTGTCGTCGTCGGTCAGGCACAGCACGGCATCGGCCTTCTCGACGTTCGCCTCGGACAGCACCGCCACATCGAGCCCGTCGCCGTGCAGCACGATCGTGCGCTCCAGCGCGTCGGCGGCGCGTTCGGCCTGGGCGCGGTTGCGCTCGATCACCTTGGCGCGGATGCGGTCGGTGCGCTTCTCCAGTGCCTGGGCCACCATCAGACCGATGTTGCCCGCGCCGATGATGACGACACGCTCCTGCTTCTTTGTGGACTTGCCGAAGATCTCGAAGGTGCGGCCGACATCCTCGATATGGCTCATCACGTAGATCTGGTCGCCGGCGAACAGCTGATCCTCGGCCTCAGGCGCAAACAGCCGCCCCTCGCGGCGCACGCCCACGACGATGGCGCGCAGGGTCGAGAACAGGTCGTTGAGCTGCCTGAGCGGCGTGTTCAGCACCGCGCAGTCCTCTTCGAGCGCAAGGCCCAGAAGCTGCGCCTGCCCGGCCAGGAAGCTTTCGGTGTCGAAGGCCGCGGGCGCGGCCAGCCGCTGCAGCGCGGCCTCGGCCACCTCGCGTTCCGGCGAGATCACCACGTCGATCGGCATGTGCTCGCGCCGGTAGAGATCGGTGTAGATCGCGTTGCGGTAGGACGCGGCGCGCAGCCGGGCGATCTTGCGCGGCACCCCGAAGATCGAATGGGCGACCTGACAGATCACCATGTTGACCTCGTCCGAATGCGTTGCGGCGATCACCATGTCGGCGTCGCGGGCACCCGCCTTCTCGAGGATGTCGGGATAGGACGCGAAACCCACCACGCCTTGGACGTCCAGCGCCTCGGTCGCGCGGCGCACCGCCTCGGCGTTGTTGTCCACCACGGTGACGTCGTTCTTCTCGCCCGACAGGTGCCGGGCGATCTGCCAGCCGACCTGTCCCGTGCCGCAGATGATGACCTTCATGCCGCCCGCCTCCGGCCGTCCTGACGCGGATGCATGTCAGAGGCCGGACGAAGGGTCAATCCGCCGCCGCCACGGCCACGTCCTCGGCCTCGTCGTCCTCGACGAAGGCAACACGCGTGCCGCCCTTCGAGGTCGTGCCAACGCCCAGCGACTTCAGCTTGCGGTGCAGCGCCGAGCGCTCCATGCCCACGAAGTTCGCGGTCCGGCTGATGTTGCCGCCGAAGCGGTTGATCTGGGTCAGCAGGTATTCCCTCTCGAACAGCTCGCGCGCCTCGCGCAGGGGAAGCGTGGCGAGCGCCCCGGTCAGCAGCACCTTGCTGTCGCCCTCGCCGGGCGACCCGGCCGTCGGCAGCTCGCGCGCGAGGATCGGGCCGCTGCCGTCGCCCAGGATCAGCACACGTTCGACCACGTTCCTCAGCTGGCGCACGTTGCCGGGCCAGGGCATGGTCTGGAGCATCGCCGCCGCCTCGTCGCTGAGCTCGCGGTTGGGCATGCCCTGCGCCTTGTGGAACTGCGCGATGAAGTGGCGGGCAAGCTCGGGGATGTCCTCGCGCCGTTCCTCCAGCGAGGGCACGGCGATCGGCACCACGTTCAGCCGGTGGTACAGCTCCTGGCGGAACCGGCCCGCGGCGATCTCGGCCTCGAGGTTCCGCGTGGTCGACGAGATCACCCGCAGGTCGACGCGCACCTTGTCGGCGCCGCCCGCGCGCTGGAACTGCTGGTCGACCAGCACCCGCAGGATCTTCGACTGCGTGCCGACGGGCATGTCGGCGACCTCGTCGAAGTAGATCACGCCGCCATGCGCCTGTTCCAGCAGCCCCGGCTCGACCCCTCGCCCGGCGCTTTCGCGGCCGAACAGCAGCTCTTCCATCCGCTCGGGTTCCACCGTGGCGCAGCTCACGGTCACGAAGCGCCCGCCGGCACGGTTGGAATGGGCGTGGATGTAGCGCGCCGCGACCTCCTTGCCCGAGCCCGGCGCCCCGGTCAGCATCACCCGCCCGTTCGACTTCGTCACCTTGTCGAGCTGCGACTTCAGCCCCTTGAAGGCCGAACATCCGCCGATCATCTCGGCGGTCGAGACGTCCTTGCGGCGCAGGTCCGAGTTCTCGCGCCGCAGGCGCGAGGTCTCCATCGCGCGGCTGATGACCACCAGCAACTGGTCGATGTTGAAGGGCTTCTCGATGAAGTCGTAGGCGCCCTGCTTGATCGCGGCGACCGCGATCTCGATGTTGCCGTGGCCCGAGATGATCACCACCGGAATATCGGGGTTGTCGCGCTTGACCGTCTTGAGGATGTCGATCCCGTCCATCTGGCTGTCCTTCAGCCAGATGTCGAGGATCATCAGCGCCGGAGGTTCGGCGTTGATTGCGGCCATGCACTCCTGCGAGTTGGCCGCAAGCCGCGTGGAGTAGCCTTCATCCTTCAGGATGTCCGAGATGAGCTCGCGGATGTCGCGCTCGTCGTCGGTGATCAGAATATCCGCCATCTCGTTCTCCCTGTCATACCGCTTCCCGCTGTGCCGGCGCGTCCTTGCGGGCGGCCTTCAGCGCCAGCCGGATTTCCGCCATCGCGCCGCGATGGGCGCCCTCGGCAAAGGGCGGCGCGTCGGTCAGCACCAGCGTCCCGCCGTGTTCCTCGATGATCTTCTTCACGATGGGCAGGCCAAGGCCGGTGCCCTTCTCGCGCGTCGTCACGTAAGGCTCGAACAGCCGCGCCCGGTCCTCGGGCAGGCCGATGCCGTTGTCGGCAATCCGGATCAGCGCCGTGCCGCCCTCGACCTCAAGCGTCACCCGAACCTCCGGCGACCTCGGCGGTCAGGGGCCCGGGTGCAAGGTCCGACACAAGCCGCGTCGCGCCCAGCGCCCCCTCCTGCAGCAGGACCGCCTCGCGGACCAGCCGCGCGAGGTCTTCCTCGCGCCGCTCGGGCTCGGGCATCCGGGCGAACTTCGAGAACTCGTCGACGATGCGGCGCAGGTCGTTGGTCTGGCGAACGATGACCTCGGTCATCTGCTCGAGCGTGTCGCCCTCGTCGCCCACCAGCGGGCGGAACTTGCGCCGCAGACGCTCCGCCGACAGCTGGATCGGGGTCAGCGGGTTCTTGATCTCGTGTGCGATGCGCCGCGCCACGTCGCCCCAGGCCGCCATGCGCTGTGCGCTGACCAGGTCGGTCACGTCGTCGAAGGTGACCACGTAGCCTTCCAGCCGGGCCTCGGCATTGCGCCGCAGCGCCATCCGCACCAGCAGGCTTTCCACCTTGCCGGCGCGGCTCAGGCGGACCTCTTCCTGCTGGGTCTCGCCCGGGCCTTCGCGCAGGCGCAGGAACAGCGACCCGAACTCGGGGACCGCGACGCCGATCGGCACGCCATGCGCCTCGGCCTCGTCGAGCGCGACCAGACGGCTGGCCGAGCGGTTGAGGAAATCGACCTTGCCGTCGGCATCAAGGCCCATCACGCCGGCGGTGACCGACGACAGCACCGAATCGAACTGCCGCCGCCGCGCCTCGGTCTGGCGGTGGCCGTCGATCAGCGCGTCGCGCTGGCCCTTGAGTTGTCGGGTCATCTGGTTGAACACGCGGCCGAGCATGGCGATCTCGTCGTCGCCCTCTTCCTCGGGCACCTGCACGTCGAGGTCCCCGCCGCCGACCCGCTGCGCGGCCCCCGCAAGCCGCCCGACCGGGCGCGACAGGCGTTCGGCGAACCACAGCCCCAGCCAGATCGCGGCCAGGATCAGGATGACGGCAAAGCCGAGGTAGAGCAGCCCGAATTCGAACAGCAGGCGCCCCCGGTCGCTTTCGAGCTGCTGGTAGAGGTTCACCGTCTCCTGCGTCTCGTCGAGCAGCGACAGGATCTGCCCGTCGACCGCCCGGCTGACATAGAGGAAGCGGTCCACATACCCGTCCAGCGCCATCAGCGCGCGGAACTCGTTGATGTCCCAGTCCTCGACGATCACCGTCTCGCCAGCAGCGGCACGCGCGAGATCTTCGGCCGAAGGCTGCTCGTAGTCGAAGAGGTACGACCTCTCGCCCCGCGCCCGGATCTCGCCCGCCCCGTCGATGACGTAGGCCTCCTTCAGCCCGCGCTGGATCTGGGCCTGCCCCTGGGTCAGCAGCTGGCGCACTTCGCCCTCGCCGATGAAGGGCGTGAGCCGCCGCGCCGCCTCGAGGTAGAGCGCCAGCGCCTCGGCATCGGTGGCCAGGTCGCGGCGGTGTTCCTCCTCGTAGGCCTGCGCGGCGGAAAGAGAGCTGCCGACGACCGCACGCACCCGGTCCGAGAACCAGCCTTCAAGGCCGAAGTTGACGGTAATCGCGGCGAACACGGCGACAAGGATCGCGGGGCCCAGCGCCACGCCCGCGAAGATGCTGGTCAGCCGCAGGTGCAGCCGCGATCCGGCCGACCGCGCCCGGCGGGCGGCGATCATCTTCGCCACACGCATCATCACCAGCGCCGCGACGGCCAGGATGTAGACGAGGTCGGCCAGCAGCACGTAGCGCAGCGCGTTCGACGAGGTCGCCTGCCCGAGCGGGCCGAGCAGCAGGAAGGTTGCGACCGCGAGCACCGGGCCAAGCAGCACCAGCCCCAGCGTCGCCAGGTTCTGGAACCGCCGTTGCCGGCGCAGACGGATCAACCGCTCCCAGGGTGCGCTCTGCGCCGGGCTCGCCAAAGATGCCTCACGATCCTGTGCCGCTGGCTGCGGCAACCGCCATATGGCGTGGCTCAGATCCGGGCCTGCGACTCCCGCGCCACGCTTCTGTTGCGCTTTTACATCAACTTGCGGCGGCGTGTCACGCGGATATCAAGGTCCGTGATCTTCTTGCGAAGCGTATTGCGGTTGATGCCCAGCAGGTCGGCGCATTTCGCCTGGTTGCCGCCGGTGGCGTCCAGCGCGATCTCGATCAGCGGCAGTTCCATCTCGCGCAGGATGCGCTGATAGAGACCCGGCGGCGGCAGCACCCCGCCGTGCAGGTCGAAGTAGCGCTTGAGGTGCTTGGCGACCGACGCCGCGAGCTTCTCGCCCTCGCCGCCCTCGCGCAGCGGCTCCATCGCGGGCTGGTTGGTCAGGACGGCTTCGACCTCGGCGCGGCCCACGTCCTCGTCGGCGGCCGTCATGGCCAGGCGCCGGATGGTGTTCTCCAACTGGCGGACGTTGCCCGGCCAGGAATAGGCGCGGATCAGGTCCATCGCCTCGGGGCGCAGCCGCCGGACCGGCGTGCCGCCCTCGGTCCGGGCCAGGAAATGCTCGGCCAGAAGCGGGATGTCCTCGACCCGCTCGCGCAGCGCAGGAACGGCCAGCGTGACGCCGGCGAGGCGATAGTAGAGGTCCTGCCGGAACCGCCCCGAGTCCATCGCCTGCACCAGGTCGGACTGCGAGGTGGCCATCACCCGCGGCGCGGTGTCGCTGAGTGCATCCAGCATCCGCACGACTCGGGCCTGCGTGCCGGCATCGAAATCGCCGATCTCGTCGAAGACAAGCGTGCCGCCCCGCGCCCGGGCAAGCATCGCCGAGGGGCCGTCGATCCCTTCGAGGTCGGCCGCCTGGGCGACCACGAAAGGCAGCGTGCGGCGGTCGGAGAAATCATGGATCGCGCGCGCGATCAGCGACTTGCCTGTCCCCGACTCGCCCGAGATCAGCACCGGCATCTCGGTGTTCATGACCCGGGCCACCAGCCGGTAGAGCGCCTGCATCGACGGCGTGCGGCCGACCAGCGGAAGGTCGCTGTCGACCTGGTCGCCCGCGACCCGTTCGGCCTGTCGCGGCGCAGCGCGGCGCTTGACGTCCAGCGCGCGCGCGGCGCGCTTCATCAGGTCGGGCAGGTCGAAGGGCTTGGGCAGGTAGTCGTAGGCGTCCTTCTCGGCCGCCTGGATCGCCGTCATGATCGTGTTCTGCGCCGAGATCACGATCACCGGCAGCCCCGGCCGCCGCTCGCTGATCCGCGGCAGCGTCTCCAGCCCGTTCCCGTCCGGCATGACCACGTCCGAGATCACGAGGTCGCCCTTGCCCTCCTCGACCCAGCGCATCAGCGTGATCAGCGACGAGGTCGCGTGAACCTTGCAGCCCGCGCGGGTCAGCGCCTGGGTCAGAACGGTGCGGATCGTGCGGTCGTCATCTGCGACAAGTACGGTGCCGTCCATCTCAGGCGGTCTCCTCTATCTCGGCGGCATCCTTGGGTGCCACCGGCAACGAAATGCGGAAGGTCGTGCGGCCGGGCACGGACTCGAGCCCGATCCAGCCCTCGTGTTCAGAGACGATCTTGGAAACCAGGGCGAGCCCCAGGCCCGTGCCGTTCTCGCGTCCCGAGACGAAGGGTTCGAAGATGTGTCCGGCGATGGCGGGCGGGATGCCCGGGCCGTCGTCCACCACCTCGACGATCAGCGGCAGCGCCAGCCCGCCGCCGTCCGACCGCCGCAGCCTGAGCGACAGGTCGTAGAACGTCCGCAGCCGGATCGTGCCGCCGCCGGGCGAGGCTTCGGCGGCGTTCTTCAGGAGGTTGAGGAACACCTGCTGCAGCTGGTCGGGGTCGGCCCAGGTCGGCGGCAGCGAGGGGTCGTATTCCTCGACGATGGTCATGTGCGCGGCAAAGCCCACCAGCGCCGACCGCCGGGTGCGGTCCAGCACGTCGTGGATGTTGACCGCGCGGCGCTCGGGCGGGCGGAGGTTGCCGAACTGCTCGACCTGTTCGAGAAGCTTCACGATCCGCCGCGTCTCCTCGACGATGAGGTCTGTCATCTCGAGGTCGGCACCCTTCAGCGACATCGACAGCAACTGCGCCGCCCCGGCGATGCCGGCCAGCGGGTTCTTGATCTCGTGCGCCAGCATCTCGGCCATGCCGATTGCGGCCTTCGCCGCGGCCTTGACCGAATGCGAGCGTTCCAGCCGGTCGGCGATCTCGTGCGAGGTCAGCGTCAGCAGGACGCGCCCCGGATCGTCGGCCACCGGCGCGATCTGGAGCGAGCAATGGAACGGCGGCCGGTCGCCCGCGGTCACGTCGACGTCGTTGACGTAGAGCATGGCCCGGTTCTCGCGCACCCGCGCGAAGGCGCCGTCGAGCGGGGCGTCGACCATCAGCCGGTCCCACAGCGGCTGGCCGGCAAGGCTGCGGGCCGAGGCGTTCATGAACTGTTCGGCCGCCGGGTTGATCGATTCGATCCGGTCTCCCCCATCCACCAGGAAGGCCGGCAGCGGCAGCGAGGCCCAGAGCGTCTCGGCGTCGAGCCTCATGCCGCGAGCGCCTCTCCGGCAATCGCGCCAGGAAGCAGCGCAAGGACCGCTGCCGGATCGGGCGCGGTCATGATGCGCGCGCGCAGCGCGACCGGCGTGCCCGCACGGTCCATGTACCAGCCGAGGTGCTTGCGCGCGACCCGGACGCCGAGGTCTCGGCCGTAGAAGGACAGCATCGCCTCGTAGTGCTCGGCCACCAGCGCGGCCAGCGCGGCGCCCTCCGGCACCGCAGGGCGCGGCGTGCCGAACACGGCATGGGCGATCAGCCCGGGCTGCCAGGGCTGCCCCTGCGCCCCCCGTCCCACCATCACGCCGGCCGCGCCCGAGGCCGCCAGCGCCGCCCGCGCGGTCGCGGCGTCGGTGATGTCGCCATTGGCGACGACCGGCACCCGGACTGCCCGGACCACGTCGCCGATCGCGGCCCAGTCGGCCCGGCCGGTGTAGAACTGCTGCCGCGTGCGGCCATGGACGGTGATCATCGCCGCGCCCGCGGCCTCGGCCATCCGCGCCAGCTCGGCCGCGGCATGGCAGCCGCCGTCCCAGCCAAGCCGCGTCTTCAGCGTCACGGGCACCTTGACCGCCGCGACCACGGCCTCGATCAGGCGGAGCGCCAGCGGCAGGTCGCGCAGCAGCGCCGACCCGGCCAGCCCGTTCGTCACCTTCTTCGCCGGGCAGCCCATGTTGATGTCGATGATCCGTGCGCCCGAGGCCTCGACCAGCCGCGCCGCCTCTGCCATCCACCAGGGGTCGCGTCCCGCCAGCTGGACTGCCGTCGCGGCTTCGCCCAGGCCCAGCTCGGCGCGGGCCCGCGCCTCCGGTTGCGCCTGCACCACCTCGCGGCTGGCCACCATCTCGGACACGACAAGCCCGCAGCCGAACCGCGCCGCCAGCCGCCGGAACGGCAGGTCGGTGATCCCGGCCAGCGGCGCAAGCGCCACGGGCGGGTCGATGGTCAGGGTCGCCGTACGAATGGCCAAATGCCTAATCCTTGTGCGCATGTCGGAGGTAAGCTGCCGGACGGGGCGAGGCAATGCCGCCGTCAGGGGAGGCGCGACCCCGAGACCGAGTCTGCCCAAAATTCGGGCAGTTTCTGCCCGCCGACATGCCCCGTTGTCTCCCCATGCCGCAAGTCCTAAAGATCGGGCATGATCCGGACCGCCGCCATTGTCGTCGCCGCCGGCCGCGGCCTCCGCGCCGGGGGCGGCCTCCCCAAGCAATGGCGCGCGCTGGCCGGAAAACCGATTGCCGCCCATGCACTTGGCGCGTTCCGGACGGTCGGGTTCGACAGCCTTGTCCTTGTCCACCACCCCGACGACCGGGCCGAGGCCGAAGCCATCGCCGGCGGCGCCCTTCTGGTCGAGGGCGGTGCCACGCGCGCCGAAAGCGTACGTGCCGCGCTCGAGGCGCTGGACGGCGCGGGCATCGACCGCGTCCTGATCCACGACGCGGCCCGGCCGCTCGTCTCGCCCGCGCTCATCGGGCGCGTGCTCGCGGCGCTCGACACCCACGATGCCGCCGCGCCCGGCCTGCCGGTCACCGACGCGCTCTGGCGCGCGGCGGGCGACACGGTTTCGGGCACGCAGGACCGCGAGGGTCTGTTCGCCGCGCAGACCCCGCAGGGCTTCCGCTACGCCCTGATCCTGGCAGCACACCGTGCGCATCCCGGCGGCGCGGCCGACGATGTCGAGGTGGCGCGCCGGGCCGGCCACGTCGTCGCCGTGGTGCCGGGCGAGGCGGACAACATCAAGATCACGGCGCCCGCGGACTTCGCCCGCGCCGAACGCCTGTTGGGAGGCGCCATGGACATCCGCACCGGTTCTGGCTTCGACGTGCACGCCTTCGGCCCCGGCGACCACGTGATGCTGTGCGGCGTCCGGGTGCCGCACCGTGCGGGCCTCGTCGGCCACTCGGATGCCGATGTCGGCATGCATGCGCTGACCGACGCGATCTACGGCGCGCTGGCCGAGGGCGACATCGGCCGCCACTTCCCGCCTTCGGACCCGCAGTGGAAGGGCGCGCCGTCGGAAGTGTTCCTGTCGCATGCCGCCGCGCGCGCCCGCGACCGGGGCTTCGGGGTGTCGAACTGCGACGTGACGCTGATCTGCGAGCACCCGAAGATCGGCCCGCATGCGCTTGCGATGGAAGGAAAACTCGCCGCAATACTGGGCATCGGCGCGGACCGCGTCAGCGTGAAGGCGACAACGTCCGAGCGGCTCGGCTTCACCGGGCGCGAGGAGGGCATCGCCGCCCTGGCAAGCGTGACCCTGGTCGCGCCATGAGCGGGCCGGCCAGCCGGCTCGTCGCCTCGTTCTTCGGCGCGGGCTACGTCAGGCCCGCGCCCGGAACCTGGGGCTCGGCCGCCGCGCTGCCGGTGGCCTGGGCGCTGCATGTCGCGGGCGGCCCGGCGGCGCTTGCCCTCGCCACGGCGGCGGCCTTCGCGCTCGGCTGGTGGGCGACGGCGCGGGAACTGTCGCGCAGCGACGACCCCGACCCGTCCTGGATCGTGATCGACGAGGTCGCGGGAATGTGGATCGCGCTCCTCCCGGTCTCGGCCGGCGCGGCCCATGCCGGGGCGGCGGTGACCGCGCTCTGGCCGGGCTGGGTCACGGCCTTCCTGGCCTTCCGCCTCTTCGACATCTGGAAGCCGGGGCCCGTCGGCTGGGCCGACCGCCGCGGCGGGGCGCTCGGCGTGATGCTCGACGACGCCATCGCCGGCACCTTCGCGGCGCTGGCGGTCGTGGCGGGCGCGGCGCTGGCCCACGGGATGCCCGGCCCATGACCCGGGCGGAAACCCTGCTTGCCGCCGCCCGCGCCGCCGGCGCCCGCATCGCCACCGCCGAAAGCTGCACCGGCGGGATGGTGGCGGCCGCGATCACCGACCCGCCGGGCGCGTCCGACATCTTCGACCGCGGCGTCGTGACCTATTCGAACGCTGCCAAGACCGAGCTTCTGGGGGTGCGCGAGACGACGCTTGCCGCCCACGGCGCCGTCTCCGAAGCCGTCGCGCGCGAGATGGCCGAGGGCGCGCTTGCCCGCTCCGGCGCGACGCTTGCGGTCGCCGTCACCGGCATCGCCGGCCCCGGCGGGTCCGACCACAAGCCCGAGGGCAGGGTCTGCTTCGCACTCGCCGCATCCGGCCGCCCGACCGAGGCCCACACGGTCGAGTTCGGCGCGCCGGGCCGGGCGGCCGTCCGCGCCGCCGCCTGCGACCATGCGCTCGGCCTCCTGATCGGCGCGCTGGCCCGCTGATCTTCCTTTTGTCCCAAATACCGCGGGGGGAGTCGCCGCCAGGCGACGGGGGGCAGCGCCCCCCGCCCCGTTCGCCGCGCGCGCCGCACCTCAGCGCCAGGCGCCGAAGAACCGCAGCACCTCGTCGTTGGCCGAGATGCTGGGGGGCTCGCCGCCGCGCTGGCTGCGGCGTCCGCCCGGCCAGACATGCCCGCCGCCCTCGATGGTGACGAGCCGGACCATCACCTGGCCGCGCGCATCGCGCCAATCCTCGGTCACCACGCGCAGGCCCCCCGGGGGCGGCGGGATCACGCTCCGTTCGGGCGCGCCCGTGGCGCCGGTTGCGCGGCGCCAGGCGGTGACGAGGTCGCCGACCGCGTCGAAGGGCACCCTCGCCACGCCCTCGCCCATGCCTCCGGCATAGGGAACCGACCGGTCCTCGCTGCCGTGGATGTGCAACAGCGGCACCGCGCCCCGGATCGGGACCGACAGGTCCATCGTGCCGGCGACGCCCGCCACCGCGCGCACCCGGTCGGGGCGCTCGGCCGCGTAGCGCTCGGCCATCATCGAGCCGTTCGACATCCCCGTCAGGAACACGCGCGAGCCATCCAGTCCGAACCGTCGCACCGCGTCGTCGATCACCGCGTCCAGATAGGCCACGTCGTCGACCCCGCCGCGTGCCGCGGGGCCGCAGCAGCGCCCGGCGTTCCAGGTAAGAAGCCTCCGCCCGGTGCCGGCGGGAAACACCACCGCATAGCCCTGCGCCAGCGCGGGCGCGGTCAGGCCGGAATTCCGCGCGGTCTGGCCGGGGTTCCCGCCGCCACCGTGCAGCGCCAGGATCATCGGCGCGCCTGCGGCCTGCGCCGGCAGGTCGATCCGGTAGAACCGCCCGTCGGGCAGGCTGACCTCGCGGGTCTCGGCCCGGGCGCCGACGGCGAGGATCAGACCGGCCAGGACAAGCGCGGCCACCGGCCAGAGTCGGCGCGGCCGCCGCAGCAGAAGGCCGCGGCGTCGCGGCATCGGGCGCAGCCGGGGGCCGGCAAGGAGGCGGGGGCGGAGGAACGGGCGCATCATCGGGGTCCTTGTTGCAGACATCGTCTGCGTCGAACGCAGGGCGCGCGCGATTCCGTCGCAGACGCGCGGCACCGCGCGATTCCGCCTCCCACGCGCGGCACCGCGCGATTCCGCCTCCGACGCGCGGCGGGGCGCGATCCCGGGCTCAGCCGTCCGCCGCGCCGGGTCCGTAGAGATCGGCCGCGCGCCGTTCGAAGGCCGCAACGACCCGCCGCATCGCCTCGTCGAAGACGACCCCGATCAGCTTCTGGAGGATGGCGTTGCGGAACTCGAAGTCGACGAAGAAGTCGACCTCGCACCCGCCCTGCCCGGTACCCGGCGCCTCGGCGAACTCCCAGAACGAGCGCATGTGCCGGAACGGGCCGTCGAGGTACTCGGTCTCGATCCGCCTGCGGGCGGGCCAGAGCGTGACCCGGCTTCCGAAGCGTTCGCGGAACACCTTGAACGAGATCACGAGGTCGGCCTCCATCACCGCGTGGTCGCCGCGGTCGGTCAGGCTGCGGATCCGCGCGGCCGAGGTCCACGGCAGGAATTCGGGATAGCGCGCCACATCGGCCACCAGATCGTACATCTGCTGCGCCGTGTAGGGCAGGCTGCGCTTTTCCCGGTGCGTCGGCATCTTTCCCCGTCTGTTCCGCGACCCCGTGACAATGGCCCGCCATTTCGTAGACTGCGGCCGCGAAATCAAGGGCAAGTCATGGCCGAGCGTCCCTATGTCGTCGACGAGATGATCTCGGCCAAGGCCATAGCCGCGCGCGTCGAGGCGCTTGCGAAGGAGATCACCCAGGCCTTCCGCGGCACCGACAAGCTGGTCGTCGTGGGGCTCCTGCGCGGGTCCTTCGTGTTCATCGCCGACCTCGTGCGCGAGATCGGACTGCCTGTCGAGGTGGATTTCCTCGAGGCCTCGTCCTACGGCGATGCGCTGGAAAGCTCGCGCGAGGTGCGCATCCTCAAGGACCTGCGCGGCGAGATCGCGGGGCGCGACGTGCTGGTGGTCGAGGACATCGTCGACACCGGCTTCACGCTGCACCATGTCGTGAACCTCCTGCGCTCGCGCGGGCCGAAGCGGCTCGAGGTCTGCGCGCTGCTCGACAAGCCCTCGCGCCGCGAGGTGCCGATGCGGGCGACCTGGACGGGGTTCGAGATCCCTGACGAGTTCGTGGTCGGCTACGGGATCGACTTCGCCCAGCGCAACCGCAACCTGCCCTACATCGGCAAGGTCCGCTTCACCTGATCGCCGCAAAGCCAGGCCGCCTCGGCGGCAAGCGCCCGGCCAAGCCGCCGGCGCACCGCGGCCAGGCGCGGCGCATCGGCGAGGTCGGCGTGGCTCGCGACCCAGATCGGCACGGTGGCGGTCTCGGTTCCGATCCGCACCAGCCGGGCGTCGCTCTCGCCCAGCACGCAGGGCAGCATCGCGCGCCCCTGTCCCGCCGCGGCCATCTCGCGCAGGACCAGAAAGCTGTCGGCCGCGCCCGCGAGCGCCTCGCCCCGCGCTGCAGTGCGCATGTGCTCGGCCGCCCGCGACCGGGCAAGCGCACCGGAAAGGCCCAGCCAGAACGGCGTCTCGGGGGCCGAGGCCGGCGCGTAGACGGCAAAGCCCAGTTCGGCAACCGCCTCGCCCACGAGGTCGTCAGGCAGCGCGCCGGCGGGGCGCACGGCGATCTCGGCCTCGATCCTGCCAAGGTCGGCGTGGGCGTTCGAGCAGAGCAGGTCGATCCTCAGGTCGGGCGCCTCGGCCCGCAGCCGGGCAAGGATCGGCGGCAGGACCACCTGGCAGAAGCTGTCGGTCGAGGTGACCCGCACGGCGCCGGACAGCGGCGCCCGCGCCCCCGCGGCGATGCGCGCGACCGCAAGGTGCGCGGCCTCGGCCTCGTGCGCGGCCTCGATCAGCCGTGCCCTCTCGCGCGGGACGCTGTAGCCGACCGGCGTGCGGTCGAACACCGGCAGTCCGTGGCGTTCCTCGAAGGCGGCGACGCGGCGCAGGACGGTGGCGTGGTTGACGCCAAGCGCGCGCGCCGCGGCACTGACCGATCCGGTATCCGCCACCGCCAGCACGAAGCGCAGGTCGTCCCAGTTGTCCCTGTGCGGGTTTGGGGAGGCAGCCTGCACAAATTGCGGATGGTCACGCTTTTTCACACGCGGCATCCTGCCGGCGGGGAAGCTTCAAGTCCAGTCAGGGAGTTTACGCATGACCACCAGAATCCGCCGTGCCATCGTTGCCGCGGGGGCGCTCTGCCTCGCCGGGGGCGCGATTGCCCAGTCGGCCGTCGACGGGGCCGTGAAGGCGCGCAAGGCACACATGCAGCTTTATGCCTTCAACCTTGGGGCGCTCGGCGCGATGGCGAAGGGCGAGGTCGAGTACGACGCCGCCGCCGCCGGCGCCGCGGCGGCGAACATCGCCGCGCTCGCCACGCTGGACCAGTCGCGCTACTGGCCGCAAGGGTCGGCCCAGGGCGAGGCCGAAGGCAGCCGCGCGCTGCCGGCGCTCTGGACCTCGGGCGACGACGTGATGGCCAAGGCCGGCGCCTTCCGCGAGGCAGTGGGCGCGCTGGCGACGGCCGCCGGAACCGACCTTGCCTCGCTGCAGGCGGCCATGGGGCCGGTCGGCCAGGCCTGCGGGTCTTGCCACGAGAGCTTCCGCGCCGCTGACTGATCGCCCTTGCCGGCCGCACGGGCGCCCGCCCGTGCGGCCGTTGCTTCGCCTGTAAGGGGTGACCGGATGCGCTGGCCCGTTGCGATTGCTGCGTTGGTGATGATTCTTGGCGGTGCCGGCTGGGTGGCGACGGCCCCCGGACGGCTGCCGCCGGGCAGCCTAGACGCCTTCTCCGGCGACCCGGCGCGGGGCGAGCAGGCGTTCTGGGCGGGCGGCTGCGCCTCGTGCCATGCCGCCGAGGGCGCCGACGGCGAGGCGCGGCTGGTGCTGTCCGGGGGGCGGCGCTTTCCGTCCGACTTCGGCACGTTCGTCGCGCCCAACATCTCGCCCCACCCCGAGGCCGGGATCGGCGGCTGGAGCAGCGACGACTTCGCCAACGCCATGGTGCAGGGCGTCTCGCCAGGGGGCGAACACTACTATCCTGCCTTCCCCTACACCGCCTATGCGCTGGCTGATCCGCAGGACCTGGCCGACCTGTGGGCCTTCCTGCGCACCCTTCCGGCCGACGCCACGCCCTCGGCCCCGCACGACATCGCCTTTCCATTCTCGATCCGCCGCAGCGTGGGCGCCTGGAAGCTTCTCTTCGCGCGGCGCAGCTTCGTGCTGGCCGAGGCCGAAACCGCAGAGATAGCGCGCGGCCGCTACCTGGCCGAGGCGCTGGGCCATTGCGGCGAATGCCACACACCACGCAACGCGCTGGGCGGGCTCGACACCGCGCGCTGGCTGGCCGGGGCACCGAACCCCTCGGGCCAGGGCACGATCCCGAACATCACCCCCGGCGCGCTCGACTGGTCCGAGGCCGACATCGCCGGATACCTCAAGACGGGCTTCACGCCCGAATACGACAGCGCCGGGGGCCACATGGCCGACGTGGTGCGCAACCTCTTGCAGTTGCCCGACGCCGACGTTGCCGCGATCGCGGCCTACCTGAAGGCCGTGCCTGCCGCCCAGTGACCGGAAGGACACGGCCGGCGCCGGACTTGGGCGGGGCCGTGCAGTTGAGGTTATCGCGCGGGTGATCGGCTGCTAATAATGCGGCGCTGGATCGACCGCCCGGGGAACCGCCGCCATGACCATCCGTTCACGTCCCGTTATCGCCCTGTTGCTGGCGGGCGGCATTGCCCTTCCTGCGACCGCGGGCGAAACCCTGACCGAGGGCTTCACCGGCACCGGATTCGTCGAGCTGTTCTACGCCTCCTACGAAGACGACGCGCTGGACGACGAAGGCGGGGCACGTGGTACACGCCGAACGGCGGCAAGGTATCGCTGGGCAATCCGCGCTCGGCCTACGACCTGTTCGAGCGGTCGGTCCACAACGATGCGCAGGCCGCGCTGGGCAACTTCGTGCTGCGCAGCCAGATGCAGCAGGCGGAGTTCCGCGACGGGGGCGGGCAGTTCGGGGTCAGCTACCTCGGTCAGGCCGGCGCGCTGAGCTACGGCGTCAGTCTGCACAGCTACGAGCTTGGCCCCGACGACGTCACCGCCATCGCGCTCGGCGGGACCTACCGCTGGGAGGAATACCGGCTGTCAGCGGCCTACGAGAACTCGGATGCCGACGTGGCCGACGACGTCAGCCGCTTCAAGATCGGGATCGCCGCCGACTACGGCACCTTCGGGTTCGGAACCACCTACCGTGTCTTCGACGACGGCACCGATACCGAGCGGTCCTGGGAATCGTTCGGCTTCTACGAGCCGACCGAGCGGATCGAACTGACCGGCACCTTCCAGAGCTTCTCGGGCGATGCCAACAGCGTGCTGGGCATTGCCGCCAAGTACCGCATCACCGACAACGGCTATGCCCGCGCGGGGGCGGTGTTCTCGGACGACAGCGACGCCTACAGCGTCGGCATCGGCTACGAGTTCTGACTCAAGGCGAGGGGGCGGGACTTTCCCGCCGCCCTGCCCCGCCGGCTGCGCTCAGGCCAGGACCGGCTCGGTCCCGAGGCCCAGCGCCGAGATCTCGAAATCCAGCGACCGCCGCATCCAGCCGACCGTCAGCATCTCGTCCCGCGCAGCGGCGGCGATGATCGCCGACAGGACCGAGCCGTAGTGCGGCGCGGTGTTGGGCAGCGTGAAGGTCTTGTCGGCCTCGCTTTTCAGGACCAGGCGCAGGCCCGAATAGCCCACAGTGTAGAACTTGATCTTGCCGTCGGCGGTGACGAGGTCGGTGAGACTGCCGGCGTCGTCAAGCGAGGCGCCGCCAGACTGCGCCGTCATCGAGGGGCGGCCGCCTCCCTTCGGCTGCGACGAGACCGAGCCGGGACTGGTGTTCGGCTGGGAGGTCATGCTGCCCGGACTGACGCGGGCGCGGGTCTTTGCCATGTGCGGGTTCCTTCAGTTGAGCAAGAGGTTGGTGATTGCCGAAACCGGCAGTTGCGCAAGTGTCCAGGCGGGCGGGGCATCCGGATCGACGACGTCGAAGGCTTCGTGCGAGGCGGCCTTGAGGTAGCGGACATGCAGCAGGTCGCCGTCTTCCCAGACCGTGCGGCGCAGCCTTCCGTCGCCGTCGCGGCTCCAGGAGACGAGGGTTGCCGTCCCGTCGTCGTACTCGATGCCCCAGACCAGGTTCTCGAACCGGCCGGCCGCGGCCGAGTTGAGGTAGTTGCCCGCCCGAGCCGCCGTGCCGCCGATGGCGGCCGGCTTGCCGGCGCGCAGCCGGGGCTCGTGGCTGTGGCCGAGCGTCAGCCGCACGCCGTCCGTGCCGAACAGCGCGTCGAGCCAGCTGACAAGCGTGATTTCGTCCATGTGGCGGAACTTGTACCAGCGGATGCCGGTCTCGACCTCGTACTTGAAGGCGTCCTCGGCACTGTCCGAGGTGAAGTATTCCCACGCGATGTTCTTGCCGTAGATCGACTCCCAGTTCTCGTCCTTGTTCAGCGTGCCGAGCTCCTTGCCGACCACGGCCCAGAACTGCGAGATGTTCCCGCCCACCTGCGCCGTCACGAGCGAGTTGTTGAAGGCCTTGTCGCCTTCGGTCCAGGGCGACAGGAAATCCGCGCCGTCCCGCAGCACGGTCCAGTGACGGTCCGGCCCCTGCATCGCCCAGGCCCCGCCCTGCGAGAAGGATTCGCCCGCATAGGCCGCGTGCTTGGCGCAACAGACGGTGTCGAACTGGTGCCCGTGGCAGATGAGCTCTTCGACCGTGTCGCCGCGGGTCAGCATCACCATGTCGCTCGCGCGCGGGAAGGTCAGGCCGAGCCGGTCCTCGATCTCGGCCACGTAGTCTTCCCGCGCCAGGTCGAGGTCGTGGTTGCCGATGGTATGGTAGTAGGCATCCCGCGCGACGAAGTGCTCGTGGATGGTCCGGTAGTAGTCGGCGTGGTCGTCGAGGATGCGGCGGAACTGGGCAAGCTTGCGCTCTTCCCGGTCGGCGAAGATCGTCTCCCAGCTTGCGGTCTCGAA
>JALORM010000312.1 GCA_025458985.1 Paracoccaceae bacterium
CGCGCGGTTCCGCGGGATCGGGCTGGCGGTGATTGCGCTCATCGCGGCGACCACGGCCGCGATGATCGCGCTGGCCGCGCAGGCCTCGCTGTCGGCCAATCGGGGCGTGGTCGAGGTGCTGCGCCTGGTCGGCGCGCGCGACCGGTTCATCGCCGGCGCCTTCGTGCGCCGCTTCACGCTCAGGGCGCTGGGCGGCGCGGCCGCGGGCGCCGCGCTCGGGACGCTGGGGGTGGCGCTGCTGCCCTCGGGCGGACCGGAGGGCGGCTTCCTTGCCGGGCTCGGCTTTTCGGGCTCCGACTGGCTCTGGCCGCTGGCCGTGCCGCCTGCTGCCGCGCTGGTCGCCTTCGCGGCCACGCAGTTTGCCGCCTTCCGGGTCCTGCGGGAGCTTGCCTGATGCCCCAACCGCTGCGCTGGCTCGTCTCGCTGGTCTTCGTCGTGCAGATGTACGCGATGATGGCCGCAGCTTCTGCCGCTGGGTCCGCTGGACCGCGCGCTGGATGGTGGGCCTGCGCTCCGAGGTGCGGGGCACCCCGCCCACCGGCGAGATGGTGATCGCCGCCAAGCATCAGAGCTTCTTCGACATCATCGTGATCTTCTCGGCCGTGCCCCGCGGCAAGTTCATCATGAAGAAGGAACTGAAGTGGGCCCCGATCCTCGGCTGGTATGCGCTGCGCATCGGCTGCGTGCCCGTCGACCGCGGCCGCCGGGCCGAGGCGATCCGGCAGATGATGGAGGGCGTGAAGTCCGGCGCGCAGGAGCCCGGGGGCAGCTCGGCCAGCCCTGCGTTCCGGTCGCGACGAACGTCGGCTGGTTCTGGCCCAAGCGCGGCATCCTGCGCAAACCCGGCACGGCGGTGGTGGAGTTTCTCGACCCGATCCAGCCGGGGCTGGAGATCGACGCCTTCATGGTGCGTCTGGAGGACGACGCGTCGGACCGCCTGCTGGACGAGGCCCGGGCCTCGGGGGGCCTCGCGTGACCGCCGCGCCCTGGGGCGCGCGCCCGCCCTCCGCCCCGACCGACCCCGCGCCCTTCCGCTTCGGGCGCGACGTGCCCTATCGCCTCTACCGGCTGCGGCGACTGTGGCTTGCGGCCATGGCGCTGCCGCTGCTCGCGCTGCTGGCGGCGCACGGTCTTGGTCCCTGGCCCGTGCTGCCCGTTGCCCTCACCTGGTCTGGGGCCTTGCCGCCGCCGCGCTGATGGTGGCCTTTCCCGCCCGCAGCCATTTCGAAGTGCTGGGCGGCGCCGTCGCCACGGCGGCCTGCCTGCTGGTCGCGGGCTTCGGGCGCGAGGTCTCGGTCGGGACCTACGCGCTGCTTGCCGTCGTCTGGCTGGTGGTCGCGGTTGCAGTCGCCGTTGCGCTGGAATGGGCCGAGCCGCGCACGCCCCGCATCCGCTCGGCCGCCGGGGCCTTCCGGCGCATCAGGGCCGCGCCCGAGGCCGCCTTCGACGCCCTTGCCACCCGACCCGGCCGGAGCTGGCCCGGTGGCGAGACCGGGGCGGCGGACGCCGAGGGCTGGTTCGACCTGCGCCTGTCGCGGCCCTACTTCGACCTCGACACCCGCGCCATCAAGCTGGCCCTCGTGGCGTTCCGGGCCCGTGTCGTGGCGCAGGAGGGGCTGGGCCAGGCGATGGAGCTCGGCGCCGAAGGCGGCGCGAGGGCCATGGTGACGCTGGCGGTCGCGCCTGCGCCCGGCGGCTGCACCGCCCGCATCCTGTGGGAAAACGCCGCCTCGCCGTTGCTGACCGTGGTGCTGAACGCGCTGACGGACGTGCGCGGCGATGCGCTGCAGGCCGAGGCCGATGTGCTGGAGGGGCTGCCCGCCAAGGCGATCTGGTGGCAGCCCGCAGTCAGCCCGTTCGTGCGCCTTGCCGCGCTGCTTCCGGCGCCCGAGCCGGACGACGGCCGGCCACGCCTCTGACGGGCGTCGCCGGGCCGACGGTCAGGCCGCCAGCCCCTTTGCCCCCATGCCAAGGAACTTCCTGCGCCGGTCGGCGATCAGGGCCTTGCGGTCCTTGCCCGCAAGTTCGCCCAGCATCGCGGCCAGCGCCTCGCCCACCGCCTGCAGCGTCTCGGCCCGTCCGCGCTGCGCCCCGCCGAGGGGCTCCTTCACGATCCGGTCGATCACGCCCAGCTTCTGAAGGTCCTGCGCCGTCAGCCGCAGCGCCTCGGCGGCTTCCTTCATCTTCTCGGCGTCCTTCCACAGGATCGAGGCGCAGCCTTCGGGGCTGATGACCGAATAGATCGAGTGTTCCAGCATCGCGATCCGGTTCGCCGTGGCGAAGGCCACGGCCCCGCCCGATCCGCCCTCGCCGATCACCACCGACACCAGCGGCACGCCGATCTGCAGGCACTTCTCGGTCGACCGGGCGATCGCCTCGGCCTGCCCGCGTTCCTCGGCGCCCTTGCCAGGGTAGGCGCCGGGCGTGTCGATCAGGGTGACGACCGGCAGGCCGAAGCGGTCGGCGAGGTCCATCAGGCGGATCGCCTTGCGGTAGCCCTCGGGCCGCGCCATGCCGAAGTTGCGCTCGATCCGGGTCTTGGTGTCGTGGCCCTTCTCGTGGCCGATCACCACCACGGGCCGGTCCTCGAACCGGGCGAGCCCGCCCATCACCGCGTGGTCGTCGGCGAAGTTCCGGTCTCCGGCAAGCGGGGTGTATTCGGCGAACAGCGCCTCGATGTAGTCGCGGCAATGCGGCCGGTCGGGGTGCCGGGCAACCTGGCACTTCTGCCACGGCGTCAGCCCCTTGTAGAGCTGCACCAGCAGGTCGCCGGCCTTCCGGTCGAGCGCGGCGGCCTCCTTCTCGACGTCCATCCCCTCGTTCTGGCGGGCCAGGGCGCGCAGTTCCTCGGCCTTGCCCTCGATCTCGGCAAGCGGCTTTTCGAAGTCGAGGTAGTTCATCGTCGGTCCGGGGCTGGGGGCGGGTGGCGCCACATATGACCCCCGCGAGGGGCTTTTGCAACTCGTGCCCTCACGGATTGACCCCGAAGCCGGCCGCGGCCATGGTCGCCCCAGCGTGCCAGAAAGGTTCCCCGGCCATGATCCGAACAGCCCTTGCCCTTGCCCTGCTGCTCGCCCCGCCGGCGGCGGCGCAGGCGGTCAAGTACGGCGATGACAGCGGCGATTATCCGTTCGACAACGAATGCGACGACCGCCGGTTCTACGGAACCGCGATGGCCAGCCGGCTCGACTGGACCTCGGTCGGCCGCGATGCCACCGACTGCCGTGCGCTTCTCGAGGCCGGGCGCGTGGCGCTGTGGGACATCGACGCCGCCCGCGCCGCAACGCAGTGCGAGGCCGTGAAGTGGGGCGACGACAGTTCCGAATACGCGGGCGACGGCACCTGCGACGACCCGCGCTTCGAAGGGGTCGGCGCGGCCGATCTGCTTCTGCCCGACGATTCGGGGCGCGACGCGACGGATTGCCGGCGCATGTGCGAATACGGGCAGATCTATCTGCGCGACTACTGACGCAGCCCCGCGCCGCCCCCGCGATTTCGGCAAGATTTGCCGGGCCGACCCGTGCCAGCCTCGGCAGGCCGCAACCGACGGGGCCTGGGATGACCGCAAGCTATCAGCACAGGATCGACCGCGTGATCGCCCATATCCGGGCGAACCTTGCGGGGGACCTGTCGCTTGACGCGTTGGCCGACGTGGCGGCGCTGTCGCGGTTCCACTTCCACCGCATCTTCGCCGCGATGACCGGCGAGACGGTGGCCGAGGCCGTGCGCCGCGCGCGGCTCAACCGCGCCGCGCAGCTTCTGGCGGCGACGACGCGGCCGGTGGCCGCCATTGCGGCCGAAGTGGGCTATCCCAACGCCGACAGCTTCGCGCGCGCCTTCCGCGAGGCCTTCGGCCACCCGCCGGGCGAGACCCGGCGCAGGGGCGTCATGCCGGCGCCCCTGCTTCCCCGACGCAAAGGAGTCCTTCCCATGCACGATGTCACCATTTCCGACCTGCCGCCCATGCGCCTTGCCGCGCTGCCCCATACCGGTCCCTACATCGGGATCGGCGAGACCTTCGGCCGGGTCTGGGCACGGGCGATGGACGCAGGCCTCGGCCCCCGCCTGACCGGGCCGGCCGTCGCGCTCTACTACGACGATCCGTCCTCGGTCCCGGCTGCCGAACTGCGCGCCCATGCCGGAATGGAGGTGACGGGCGACGGACCGCTGCCAGAGGGGTTCGACGCCGTGGTGGTGCCCGGCGGCCGCCATGCGATCCTGACGCTCAAGGGCCCCTACACGGGCATCCCGGCCGCCTGGTCCTGGCTCTACGGCGAGTGGTTCCCCGCCTCGGGCGAGGAACCGGCCGACCGCGCCCCGTTCGAGGTCTACCGCAACGGCCCCGCCGACACCGCGCCCGCCGACCTTCTGACGGAAATCTGCGTGCCTTTACGCTAGCCGCCGATCAGCTCTGCCTGGCGCACGATCACCTCGGCCTGCTTGATCGAGGCGATGTCGACCAGGCGGCCCTTGTAGACGGTCGCTCCCTGGCCCTCGGCCTTGGCCTTCGCCATCGCGGCAAGGATCTCGCGCGCCTCGGCCACGGCGGCCTCGGACGGGGTGAAGACCTCGTTGGC
>JALORM010000313.1 GCA_025458985.1 Paracoccaceae bacterium
CGCGTTCATCGTCGAGGACCCGCGCGCGCACTTCATCCGCGGCGAGGACATCGACCTTGGCAAGGCCTGGCGGGCCTTCGCCCATGTGGTCGGCATGTGGGCGCTGCGCGGCTATGGCTCGTTCGTGTTCTGCCTGAAGGGCTCGGACGACGCGCTTGGCATGACCGGTCCCTGGCATCCGATGGACTGGCCAGAGCGCGAGATCGGCTGGACGGTCTGGCGGCCCGAGGCCGAGGGCCAGGGGTTCGCCTTCGAGGCGGCGTCTCGCGCACGCGACTTCGCCTTCCGCACCCTCGGCTGGACGACGGCCGTCAGCTACATCGACCCGCGCAACGCGCGGTCCATCGCCCTGGCGGAACGGCTGGGCGCGGTGCGCGACCCGCTGGCGCCGCCGCCGGTACCGCTGGCCGACACGCCCGCGCTGGTGTTCCGCCATCCCAATCCCGAGGTGCAGGCATGAGCCGCCCCTGGGAAGCCGCGTCCTGCGGCCCGGCCGGCGCACAGGCCGACCGGTTCGCCGCGCTGGTCCCCGAGATCGCGACCGAACGCTTTCGCCTGCGCGCGCCGCGGATCAGCGACTTTCCGATCTACGCCCGCTTCCTGATCGACACCGACCTGGCCGTGGCGTCCGAGGAGGAGCGCCGGGATGCCTGGCTCGACTTCTGCCAGATCGCGGCCTGCTGGACGCTGCGCGGCTACGGTTCGTGGACGGTGCAGGACGACGCAAGCACGCCCGTCGGGGCGGTGGTGGTGAACCACGAGTTCGGCGACCCCGAGGCCGAGCTTGGCTGGGTCGTCGCCGCGGGCGCCGAGGGCCGGGGGATCGCGACCGAGGCCGCCCGCGCGGCGCGCGACCATCTGTTCGGGCAGATGGGCTTTGCCACGCTCGTCTCGTACATCGACCCGGCGAATTCCCCGTCGATCGCCGTCGCAAGGCGCCTCGGCGCATCCCGCGACCGCGCGGCCGAGGCGCGGCTGGCCGAAGGCCTGCTCGTCTACCGCCACCAACCGGAGGCAGCCCAATGACCGACGCCACCGCCCTCCTGCGCGAGCACCGCGAGTCGATCGACCGGCTGGACGCGATCGTCGTCTACACGCTGGCGGAACGGTTCAAGCACACCCAGGCGGTGGGGCGGCTGAAGGCCGCCCACGGGCTGCCGCCTTCCGACCCCGTGCGCGAGGCCGAACAGATCGCGCGGCTGGAGCGGCTGGCGCTCGACGCCGACCTCGACCCAGAATTCGCAAGGAAATTCCTGACCTTCGTCATCAGCGAAGTGATCAGGCATCACGAGAAATTCCAGTCCTGACACCCATCCGGGGGCGGAAGCGCCCTTCCGGCAAGCCATCACGAAGGAGATACCACATGGCCATGAAGATCAGACTCGCCCGCGGCGGCAGCAAGAAGCGCCCGTTCTATTCCATCGTCGCCGCCGACAGCCGCATGGCGCGCGACGGCCGCTTCATCGAGAAGCTCGGCACCTACAACCCGCTGCTGCCCAAGGACAGCGAGGACCGGGTCAAGATGGACATGGACCGGGTGAAGCACTGGCTGTCGCACGGCGCCCAGCCGACCGACCGGATCCAGCGCATGCTGGAAGCCGCGGGCGTGCTTCAGAAGAAGGCACGGTCGAACCCGCAGAAGGCGGTGCCCGGCAAGGCGGCGCAGGACCGTGCCGCCGCGAAGGCCGCGAAGGCCGGCAAGCCGGCCGAGGAAGCGGCGTCGGAGTGATCCGCCCGCGCTGAACCGCCGAAGGGACGCCGCGCATGTTCCTGTTCCGACCGTTCTCCATCGCGCTTGTGGTCCTTGGCGGCTGGCTCGGCATGCAGGCCGAGGGGTACCTTGCCAAGGGCCGCTGCGCGAATGCGGGCGGCGTGACGGACGAGCGCGGCGTCTGCCGCGGGGCGCCCCGGCAATGAGCGGGGCGCGGGTCTGCGTGGGCGCACTTGCCGGGGCCTTCGGGGTCCGCGGCGAGGTGCGGCTCAAGAGCTTCTGCGCCGAGCCCGAGGCGGTGGCGGGCTACGGCCCGCTCAGCACCGAGGACGGCACACGCCGCTTCGAGGTGACGCTGACCGGGTCGGTGCCGCAGGGCTTTTCCGCCCGCCTCAGCGGGGTGACGACGCGGGAGGCGGCCGAGGCGCTGAAGGGCGTGCGGCTCTACGCCGACCGGGAAAGGCTTCCCGCGCTGCCCGACGACGAATTCTACCACGCCGACCTCATCGGGCTCGAGGTTGCCGATACCGGCGGCACGGTCCTGGGCCGGGTCACGGCGGTTCACGACCACGGCGCGGGCGACATCCTCGAGATCGCGCCCGCAGCCGGCGGCGGGACGTTCCTTCTGCTCTTCACCCGCGCGGCGGTGCCGACGGTCGATCTGGCGCGCGGCCGCATCGTGGCCGATCCGCCACCTGGCGCGGAAGATCAGCGCGGCCCCACGGGGCGAAGATGACATTTCCGCTGGACTCCGGCCGCTTACGCGACATCATCGCGGGCGGGACGGGGGTTCCGGGCGGAGGCACGCATGCCGCCGCCCCTGCGGGAGGCGAAGGCTCGTCTTGGCCATGAGGCTGCGCGACAAGGCCGTCTATGCGACGTCGGCCCTGCTTTATTCCGGGCCGCTCTATTCCGGGCTTGCGGGCTTCGGCCTGTCGACGATCCCGCTTTTTGCGGTGATCTTCGCGCTCTGGCTCTTTGTCGTGCGGCCCGGCGACTGGCCACGCTTCGCCGAGGACTGGAAGCACCCGCGCACGCTGGCCTGGCCGATCCTGATCTTCGCCGTGCAGATGGTGCTGGTGGCGTTCTGCCTGGCGGTCGGCCGGTCGATCGGGGCGCTCTTCGACTTCCGCCCGCCGCTGCCGCTGGCGTTCACCGTGCTGATGTCGATGCTTGCCATCGCGCTTGCCCGGCTGGCGCAGCGCCCCGACCGGCTGCCGCCGCGGCGCGTCCCGGGCGAACGGCTGGGGATCGGCGCCGGCATTCTTGACGTGGGCCGGCCCGAGATGCCCGGCAAGTCGGCCAAGATGGAACTGGTCGACCAGGTGATGTCGGCCATCGCGCCCGGCGACGGCACCACGACCACGATGCGGGCGACCATGCTTCCCACGGCCGCACAGATCGAGGCGGCGGGCGTCGCGCGGAACGTGATCGACGCGCTGGACGCGGTCGAACAGCGGACCGATGTGCTGACGCTTCAGGGGATGGTCGCCTTCCGTCCCGGCGTGGCGCGCGACCTCGCGGGCAGCGACGTGATCGCCCGCCTGATGGAGAAGGTCCTGGCCTCGGGCAACACCAACCTGATCGAGGCGACCGCGGTTGCAGCGGTGACGCTGCTGACCGAGGCGCCGGAGACGGCCGACCAGTTCCCGCCCCCCGCACGGGTGCGCCAGGCCGCCGCCACCCTGGCCGCCGCCGACCCGGGGGCGGAACGGGCGCTCTTGCGGCTGGCGCAGGTCCTGGGCAGCCTCATCCGCTGACAGGACGGCTGCCAAGGGGTGCGTCCGGGCTTCCGCC
>JALORM010000314.1 GCA_025458985.1 Paracoccaceae bacterium
CGAAGGCCACGGCCAGCACGGCGAACATCGCGACTTGTCCGGCCAGCCGCTCGAACACGACCGCCTGGCCCGAGGCGAGAAGCCCCGCCTCGCCGCGCGACCGGAAGGCCCGCCCGGCATCCCCCGCCATTCCGCCCGGAAGCGCCTGGTTGACGGCCTGTGACAGATAGTATTCGGCGACCGCCTCGCGCAGGCCCAGCCGGATGCCCAGCTGCGCTGCGACCAGGCGCCACCGCAGCGCCGAAAGCAGCGTCTGGGCCGTCAGCGCCGCGGCCGCCGCGGCAAGCCAGGCCGGGTCGGCCGCGGCCAGCAGGCGCGCGGCCGCGGGGCCGTCGGCCACTTGCCAGAGCAGCACCAGCAACACCCCGGCCAGCGCCAGCCGCCCGATGCGCAACATGCCGCGGGAGAGGTACCGCGCCGTCATCGGGTGAGCGGTCCGTCAGCCGCCGCCGGCGTGGTCGAGAAGGCCCGCAGGATCCTGTCGCGCAGCCCATCCATGACGGGTGCCGGGGCATCGGCCGGTGGGATGAGCCCCACTGCCATCCCGTCGCCCCGCAGGCGGTCGACAAGGTGCGCCGGGCCGATGATGTGGAGCGGCACGTCGCGGCGCTCGTCCAGCGCGACGAAGCCGGCCGCCTGGTGGTCGCCCAGCACGATCATCAGGGGCGGGTCCCCGGCGTGGCGTTCGGCATAGGCCAGCACCGTCCTCAGCGCATAGTCCACGGCCAGCCGGTATTGCGCACGCACCCGGTCGCGGTCGCGCCAGACGACGTCGGGCGGGTCGCCCGACTGCGCCACGGCGTCGAAGATGCGTCCGTCGCCCAGGTCCTCCCAGGGGACCAGATCGGGCACCGGAACCCAGGGCGCGTGCGAGGTGCCGGTCGCGACCTGCGCGAAAAGGTTCCGGTCGCGCGGCCCGGTGCGCAGCAGCCGGTCGAGCGCGGCGAAGGTGAACTGGTCGGGCATGGTGACCCAGTTGAAGGGCTGGCCGCGATAGCCGAGGTCCTTCGCGGCCAGCACGGTGTCAAAGCCCATGCGGTCGGCCTCGGGCCAGTCCATCGTGATCTGCGGCATGACCGCCGCGGTGCGGAAGCCCGCCCTCTGCGCCAGGTGGAACAGGGTTTGCCGGCGCGAGGCCAGGATCGCGCGGTAGCGCACCTGTCCGTCGATCCAGAGCCCGTTGGCGACGGTTGCGTGCGCCAGCCAGCTTTGGCCGCCATAGGTGGGCGAGGCGAGGTAGCCCGACGCCATGGCAAGCCCGCGGGCCGCCAGCCGCGCCTCGCCCTCGGCCAGCGTGGCGCGGTGCAGGTCGGCGTAAAGCGGCGTGTCGTGGCTGGTGCGGCCGTAGCTTTCGACGAAGATCAGAAGGACATCGCGGTCGATCAGGTCCAGAAGACCCGCGGACCCGGCGAAGGGGTCGGTCGCCGCGGCGGCGCGGAAGGTGGCAAGCTCGGCAAGGGTGCGGCGCGCCAGGCTTGCCCGTTCGAGTGCCACGCGGGCGGTGAAGGCGGCGCCGGGCGGGTCGAGAGGCGCCTTCCAGCCAGCCATCGCGGTCCCGACCTCGGCCGCGGCGATGCCCGCGAAGGCCAGCGCGCCGATCCCGGCCGCCCGGCGCAGCGCGGCGCGGCCGGGGGCCAGCCGGGCCACAACCCCGGTCGCCCACCAGAGGGCCGCGGCCAGGGTCGCCACCGCAAGAACTGCGCCCGCGATCGCAAGCAGGGCCGTCAGCGCGCCGATCGCCCCGGCCAGAAGCCGCAGCCCCGCTTCGGCCAGGGCCAGGTCGGCGACCGGATTGAACCCGCGCGACAGCGCGCTGAACATCGCGAAGTCGGCGGTTTTGAGAACGGCGACCAGCACCAGCGCAGCCACCAGGGCGAACCGCAGCATCCGCCCGGCCCGCCCGGTTCCGGCGGCAAGAAGCAGAAGGACCAGGACCGGAAGCTCCAGCGGAAAGACCGCAAGTGCCCCCCAGGTCATCGCCCCCGGGTGGTTCGGCTGCGCCAGAACCAGGTAGAGGATCGCCAGCGCCAGCGCCGCCCCGAGCGCCCTGCGCGCCCGCCCTGCGGTCATCGGCGGTGCCGCCACAGCCAGGCGATGTCGCGCCCGAAGGACCAAGCCAGCGCCAGCACGGCCACGGCCACCAGCGGCCCCGCCCAGTCGGCCGCCTGCGGCAGTTGCAGGGCGATCAGGGTCGCGATCTGCAGGACGCAGACCGCCTTGCGGGCGACGCTCGGCTGCAGGGGCCGACCGAGCCAGGGCAGCGCCAGCGAGGCGGCGCCGAAGGCATAGCGCGGCAGACCCAGAAGCAGGACGGCCGGCCCCGCCGTTCCCGCCGCCCAGGCGTTGAGCGCTAGGATCAGCGCCAGGGCCGAGTCGACCTCCATGTCGAAGCGCGCGCCGAAGTCCGACACCGGACCCCGGCGCCGCGCCAGGGCACCGTCCACCCCGTCGAGCGCCAGCGCCACGGCCGCCACGGCAAACACAACGCCCGGCACAGCCGGCGCGGCAAGCGGGGCAAGCAGGGCTGCGGCCAGGACCAGCCGGGCCAGCGTCACGAGGTTCGCGGGACCCAGCCGGTCATGCGGATAGCCCTGCCGCATCAGCATCAGCGCCAGCGCCGCGCCGGCCCCGTAGCCGCCAAGAGCCAGCGCCATGGCGGCGGGCTTCGGTCCGATCATCCAGGCCCCGATCCAGACGACCGCGACCGTGCCCGCAAGCGCGGCAAGGGCGAACCGCGCACGGGGCCCCGACAGGACGGGCGAGGGTGCGCGGGCCATCGGGGCAAGGGATCGGTCGTGGCCAGACATGTCAGATCAACTCTAGCCTCGCGTGCAGGCTGTCAAGCACCCGACACCTGCGGCAGCGCCGGAATGCTTGAACCGGGGGCGGATCGGCCTAGGATCGCGCAGGACCAACAGGGCGAGGGGCGACATGTCCACCCAAGGGTACGCAGCGCCCGCGCGCGCGCTGCACTGGATCATGGCAGTGCTGATCCTGCTCACGATCCCGGCCGGTTTCGTGATGGTGCAGCCGGGCATAGGCCGGTCATTGCAGAACGCGCTTTTCATTTACCACAAGAACGTGGGCGTGCTGCTTCTGCTACTTGTGATCCTGAGGATCGTCTGGCGCCTGCGCAACCCCGCGCCGCCGCTGCCGGGGCACATGGCCGGCTGGCAGGCCGGTATCGCCCGACTTACGCACCTCGCGCTCTACGTGCTCCTCGTGATCCTGCCGGTCGCGGGCTACATCCGCGTCCGCGCGGGCGGCTTCCCGATCGAGTCGCTCGACGCGCTGGGCCTGCCGGCCCTGGTGCCGCGGTCGGACGCGCTGGCCGAGACGGCAAAGGCCGTGCACTACTTCGCGGGCCTTGCCATCGCGGCGGTCGTGGCGATGCATGTCGGCGCGGCCCTGCTGCACGGCATTGTCCTGCGCGACGGGGTCTTCTCGCGCATGTGGCCGCCTGTCGGGCGCGCGCGGCGCTAGCCGCCGGCCG
>JALORM010000315.1 GCA_025458985.1 Paracoccaceae bacterium
CCCGATGGCGATGATCGTGTTCTGCACGTTGGGGCCGAGGACCGCGCTGATGGTCAGCGCCAGAAGCAGCGCGGGGAAGCTGAGGAGCGCATCGACAAGGCGCATCAGGACGTTGTCGATCCGGCCGCCGTAGTAGCCGGACATAAGCCCGAGCGGCAGGCCGAGGATCAGGCTGATCGCCACGGCCGAGGCCGCGATTGCCAGTGAGGTCTGGGCCCCGAGGAGGACGCGGTACATCAGGTCGCGCCCCAGCTGGTCGGTGCCGAAGGGATGCGCCAGCGACGGCGGCGCGAGGCGGGCGCGCATGTCCATCCGGGTGGCGAATTCCGGCGGGATGACGAGCGGGGCAAGGATCGCCACCAGCACCACCGTGCCGACCAGCACGATGCCGATCACGCCCTTGGTGGTGAGGAACCGCCGCATCGCCGTCAGCCCAGGCGGATGCGCGGATCGACCGCGCGGTAGAGGAGGTCCACGATCAGGTTCGTCACCATCACCACGGCGGCGATCACGAAGACCGAGGCCTGGATCAGCGGCAGGTCGCGGTTCAGCAGCGCCTGGTAGGTCAGCCAGCCCATGCCGGTATACCCGAAGAGGCTTTCGATCACGATGATCGACCCGAAGAGGTAGCCGATCTGAAGCCCCGCGATGGTGATGACGGGTCCGACTGCGTTGGCGAGCGCATAGCGCCAGACGACGGTGCCTTCGGACAGGCCCTTTGCGCGGGCGACGCGGATGAATTCCTGTTCGAGGATGCCGGTCATGGCCGACCGCGTCATCCGCGTAAGATGCGCCATCAGGCCCAGGCCCAGCGCCAGCGACGGCAGAAGCGCATGGCGGAGTGCGCCGGTGAAGCTTTCCGACGGCTCGACGAACCCCGACGAGGGCAGCCAGCCGAGCCAGCGGGCGAAGACGAGGATCATCACGATCCCCCAGAAGAAGTCGGGCAGGCTCACGCCCAGAAGCGAGGTGGTGGACGACGCCGTGTCCTGCCAGCGGTCCCGGTGGACGGCGGCCCAGACGCCCAGCGGCACAGCGCAGGCCAGCGCAAAGGTCATCGACAGCACGACAAGGAAGGCACTGGCCGTCATCTTCTGGACCAGCAGGGGGCCGATGTCGGTCTTGAAGATCAGCGAGGCGCCGAAGTCGCCCGACAGCATACCCGCCATCCAGCGGCCGTACTGGACGACCAGCGGATCGTTCAGCCCCAGCGAATTCCGCAGGCCCTCCAGCGCCTCGGGGTTCGACTGGGTGCCCATGATCATCATCGCCACGTCGCCCGGCAGGATGTTGGTCACCGAGAAGGTGATGACCGAGATCAGCAGCAGCGTGAGGACGAGCGACAGGAGGCGGTTGAGGATGTAGGTCAAGCGGGTGTCCCGGGGGCCAAGGGGTCGGGCCGGCCCCATCGCGGGGCCGGCCGTCCGCGTCAGGCGGCAAGCCAGACCTTGTGGAAGTTCAGGTTCGAGCCGTTCGGATGCACCACCGTGTCGAGCCCCATGACCTTCGGCTGGGCCGCGATGGTGCCGTTGCGGAACCACAGCACGATGTCGAGCACCTCGTCGTAGACCACCTGCTGGACCTGCTTGTAGACCTCCGCGCGCTCGGCCGGATCGACGATGCCGCGGGCCTTGGTGGTCAGCTCGTCGATCGTCGGGTTCGAGATCGAGCGGTAGTTGAACGCGCCTTCGGTGTTCCAGAGGCTGTAGTAGAGGAAGTCGGACTCCCACAGCGTGAAGAAGTTCATCATCGACATTTCGAAGTCGCGGTCGACCCAGCACTGGCTGAGCCAGTCGGCCCAGGTCAGCTGTTCAATGGTCATCTCCACCCCGGCCTCGCGAAGCCATTCGGCGATGATCTGCGCGGATTCGATGTGGTAGGGGTAGTTCGTCGTGGCCTTGAACACGACCTTGAGCGTCCCGGCAGGATAGCCCGCCTCTTCCAGCAGAGCCTTGGCCTGGGCCAGGTCCTGCGCGCGCGGCGTCAGCGCCGAGTTGTAGGCCGCCGACGTGGGGTAGGACGGCGAGGCGGTGACCTGCCCCTGCCCCCAGAGCGCGCCTTCAAGCAGCGCCGCCTTGTCGATCGCCAGGTCGAACGCCAGCCGCACGCGCTGGTCCTTGAAGGGCTCGAACTTGGCCTGGTTGAGGTTGATGAAGTCCCAGTTGAGCGGGAACCACTTCACCACCTGAAGGTTGGCATCGCCCTCGATCTCGGCCACCCGGTCGGCCGGGATGTCGTTGATCATGTGCAGCTCGCCCGTCTGGAGCCCGGTCAGGCGGGTGGTGTTCTCGCTGATCTCGCGGATGGTGATGCGGTCGAGATAGGCGGGGCCGCCGTAGTAGTCGTCGAAACGCTCCAGTTCGACCACCACGCCGGGGGTGTAGCTCACGAACTTGAACGGCCCCGCGCCGATGGGCGTCGTGCCCTGCTGGGGGCCGCTGTCCACCGGCATCACGACGCCCGCGCCGTTCTCGGCCAGGCGGCTCAGGAACGGCGCGTTGACCGCCGACATGCGGATCACCACGGTCAGGTCGTCCGGCGTCTCGATGGCGGCCACGTTGTTGAACACCTCGAAGTTCACCGCGCCCGTGGCGGGGTCCTTGCAGCGTTCGAACGAATACTTCACGTCGGCCGAGGTCATCGTCGCGCCGTTGTGGAACTTGACGTCCGGCCTCAGCTTGAAGGTGTAGGTCAGCCCGTCCTCCGCCACCTCGAAACTTTCGGCGAGGTTCGGAATGACGTTCAGGTTGCCGTCCACAGTGACGATGGAGGCGTGCACGTTCTGAAGCACCCGGCTGGTGGAGGCGGTGCCCGTCTGGTGCATGTCGAGGTTCTGGACCGTCTCGGAATGCCCCCAGATCAGCGTACCGCCGCTGACAGGCTCGGACTGGGCCAGCGCCGGGGTCGGCGCGAGCTTGGCGATCACAAGCGCGCCCCCGGCCATGGCCGAGGTTTGCAGAAAGTCCCGTCTTCTCATGTCGTCACCTCCTGTTGGACCGCCTTGTTCCGGACGGTGGTTGCACTCATGCGGGATCGGCCTCGCCCCCCGGGAACGTGGGGCGGTCTTCCGCGACACCCAGTTCCCGTTCAAGCGCGAGGCCGAGGTTGAGAAGCGGGCCTTCCTCGAACAGCCGTCCCCAGAGCGAGATGCCCTGCGGCACCCGGTAAAGCGGCCCCTCCTCGCCGGGTTCGGTGAACGAGACGCCCTTGGCCGAAAGGGTGCCGCGGTGGCGGGGGTGAAGCATCTCGAAGCCTGCGCGAAGGTGCAGGCATGGGTGGCCGGTGTAGTTCGACGCGACCAGCATCGGCCCGGTGCTGTAGGGGCCGATCAGCACGTCGATGTCGTGAAAGAGCACGTCGAGGGCCTCCATCACCTGATAGCGCAGCCGGTCGAGTTCGACGTGGTCGACCGCCGACAGGAACCAGGCCTTGCGCATGGTGTTCGGCCAGGCGCCGTCGTCCTGCCAGGTCAGCGTGTCGTCCAGCCCGTC
>JALORM010000316.1 GCA_025458985.1 Paracoccaceae bacterium
GGCAGTTCTCTGTGCCAGACCCAGACGCCCACGGTGCGCGAGCTGTCGAACGGCGGCGACGGCTGCGACGACACGCTGATGTGGTGGGTCACCGACTACTTGCGCCCGCCGGACCCGAACGCCCCGCGCGAACCCGCACCGCCGCGGCAGCGCGGCCCACGCGACTACACGATGGCCGACCTTCCGCGCCAATGCCAGGCCGTCCTGTCCTCGCGCTAGGCGCGGCGGCGCTGGCGCTCGGCATCGCTGCCATCACCGGACTTCAGGGCGGGGCGGTGCCGGCGCAAGTCGCTGTCGAGACCGGCCGCTACACCTGGCGCATCGACGATCCCCGTTTCGGCGGCCTGTCAGGCATCGACATCGCCGCGGACGGGCTGGGGCTTGCCGCCGTCTCGGACCGGGGCACCCTGGTGACCGGACGGCTCGTCCGGGACTCGCGTGGGCAGATCGAAGGGGTCGAGGCGGTCGCGTTCCACCCGCTGCGGGACAGCGCCGGCGCACCGGTCGCGCGCGCCTGGGTCGATGCCGAGGGGCTGGCCATCGGCGCGGACGGGACCCTCTACGTGTCGTTCGAGGCGCGGCACCGCGTCTGGTCCTACGACTCACCCGGCGCGCCGGCCCGGCCCCTGCCCAAGCACCCCGATTTCGACCGCCTGCAGCTGAACTCGGGGCTCGAGGCCCTGGCCATCGACCCGGCGGGGCGGCTGCTGACCCTGCCCGAGCGGTCGGGGCGGCTCGACCGGCCGTTCCCTGTCTATCGCTACGAGGACGGCGCATGGACGCAGCCCTTCGACCTGCCGCGCGACGGGCCGTACCTGCCGGTTGGCCTCGACGTGGGGCCGGACGGGCGGCTCTACCTGCTTGAACGCAACTTCCGCGGCCTGCGCGGATTCGACACGCGGATCAGCCGGTTCGCGCTGGACGGCGACGTGCCCGGCCCGCGCGAAGTGCTGGTCGAGGCGCGCGCGCCGTTCCAGAACAACTTCGAGGGGATCGCCGTCTGGACCGGCCCTGACGGTGCGATCCGCGTCCTCCTCCTGTCGGACGACAACTTCGCCTTTCCGCTCACGACCGAGTTCGTGGAGTACCAGCTGGCGCCCTGACCCTTGCGCCGCGACACAGGCGGCGCTATGCGCTGCGCCGCCGCCGCACACCGGGGGCCAAGTCTCCGACCACCTTGCCAAAACGGAAACCCCGCCCAATGACCCGCCCGCTGATCCCCGGCATCCTTGCCATGGCCGCCATCGTTGTGGCCTCGAACGTCCTGGTGCAGTTCCTCTTCGGCCAGTGGCTGACCTGGGGCGCCTTCACCTATCCGCTCGCGTTCCTCGTGACCGACGTGATGAACCGCGTCTACGGCCCGGCGCTGGCACGCCGTGTGGTGTTCGCCGGCTTTGCGGTGGGCGTGGCGTGTTCGCTGGTCGGCACGCAGATCGCGGGCGAGTTCGGTCCGCTCGTCACCTGGCGGATCGCGATGGGGTCGGGGATCGCCTTCCTGACCGCGCAGCTTCTGGACGTCGCGCTGTTCGACCGCCTGCGCGGCGGCGCCTGGTGGCGCGCGCCGCTGGTCTCGTCGCTGATAGGCTCGTCGGTCGATACCGCGCTGTTCTTCACCATCGCGTTCTCGGGCTGGCTTGCCTTTCTGGAACCCGGCAACGACGTCGGTTGGGCGAACGAGGCCCTGCCCATGCTTGGCCTTGGCCCGGTGGCGCCGCTCTGGGTATCGCTGGCGATCGCCGACTGGCTGGTGAAGCTGGTGCTGGCGCTGGCCGCGCTTGTGCCCTTTCGCCTCATTGTTGGGCACCTCATCAAAAGGGTGGTGTAAAACCTTTTGACAAACACCAAATCTGTGGCAGGCTTCGGCCTATCGCAACCCTGAGAAAGGAGGTGGTCCAGTGTCTAGAGTGATATTGGAGTTTGGTGTCGGGACAGTCGGGAGGTGGATCGCCTGAGGGCAGCCCCGAAGGCTATCGCAACCGATTGGGCTTGATCCTAACTGGCCCATCTCCAGGGATCTCGGGGGCCGCCTGCAATGGGCGGCCCTTTCCTTTTGCGCCGCGCGCTAGCCCAGCCGGCAGGCCGCGATCGCCGCCATGTTCAGGATGTCGTTCACGGTGGATCCGGTCGAGCAGATCTGGATCGAGGCGGCGGCGCCCGACAGGATCGGGCCGATCACCGTGGCGCCCGCCATCTCCTGCATCAGCTTTACGCTGATCGAGGCCGAGTGCCGCGCCGGCACGACCAGGATGTTGGCCGGGCCGGTCAGGCGGCAGAACGGATACTGCGCCATCGCCACTGGGTTCAGCGCCACGTCCACCGTCATCTCGCCATCGTACTCGAAATCCACGCCCCAGTGGTCAAGCACCTTCGGCGCGTCGTGCATCTTGGTGGCGCGTTCGCTGACCGGATACCCGAAGGTCGAGAACGAGGCGAAGGCCACGCGCGGTTCAAGCCCCAGGGCCCGCGCGACCCCGGCGGCCCGGACGGCGATGGTGGCCAGGTCCTCGGCTTCGGGCCATTCGTGCACCAGCGTGTCGGCGATCAGCACGATCCGCCCGCGGTGGAGCACCGCCGTGACTCCCACGGCGCCGTCCTCGGGGCGTACGTCGTAGACGTGGTTGATCAGGCCCAGCACATGCGCCGACTTCCGCGTGGCGCCGGTGATCATCGCATCGCCGTGGCCATGCGCCAGCATCAGCGCCGAGAACACGTGCCGGTCCCGGGCGGCCAGCCGGCGGATGTCGTGCGAATCGAAGCCCTTGCGCTGGAGCCTTCCGTAGAGGAAGGCCTGGTAGGCCTCGAGATACGCGGTGTTGGCGGCGTTCACGACCTCCAGCTCGCGCACCGCGTCCTCCAGCCCTGCGGCCGTCAGCTTCTCGGCCACGTCCGCCTCGCGCCCGACGACCAGCGCCTTGCCGAGGCCGGCGCGCTGGTAGGCGACCGCGGCGCGCAGCACGCGCGGGTCGTCGCCCTCGGCGAAGATCATCCGCGCCTGCGCCGCCCGTGCCCGGGCGTGGATGCCCTGCAGGATCGCGGCGGTCGGGTCCATCCGCGCCTTCAGCCCCAGTTCGTAGGCCGCGATGTCGATGATCGGGCGCCGCGCCACCCCGGTATCCATTCCGGCCTTCGCCACCGCGGGCGGGATGCGGTGGATCAGGCGCGGGTCGAAGGGTGTCGGGATGATGTAGTCGCGCCCGAAGGCCAGCTTGCGGCCATAGGCCATTGCCACCTCGTCGGGCACGTCCTCGCGCGCAAGCGCCGCCAGCGCCTCGGCGCAGGCGATCTTCATCGCGTCGTTGATCGCGCGGGCATGGATGTCGAGCGCGCCCCGGAACAGGTAGGGGAAGCCCAGGACATTGTTGACCTGATTGGGGTAATCCGACCGCCCGGTCGCCACGATCGCGTCGGGGCGGACCTCCTGCGCCTCTTCCGGGGTGATCTCGGGGTCGGGGTTGGCCATGGCGAAGATGATCGGGTCCGCCGCCATG
>JALORM010000317.1 GCA_025458985.1 Paracoccaceae bacterium
CGTCATCGACCTGAGCGCGGTGATGTTGATCAGCTCGTCGAAGTCCGTCCCGTCGGCCTGGCGCAGCAGCTTGTTGATGTGCTCGGTCCGCAGCACCTGCCCCTTGGCCAGCGTGAAGCCCGACGCCTCGGCCACCTCGCGCAGGGCGTCGATCTTCTCGGGCGGGGGTTCCTCGTGCACGCGGAAGAGAAGCGGGCGCTGGGCGCGGATCAGCTCTTCGGCGGCGGCAACGTTGGCGAGGATCATGAATTCCTCGATCAGGCGGTGCGCATCGAAGCGTTCGGCGAAGGCGACCGACACGACCTCGCCCACGTCCGACAACACGATCTTGCGTTCCGGCAGGTCGAGGTCCAGCGGCTGGCGCATCTGGCGGGCGGTGCGGGCGGCCTCGTAGGCGGCGTAGAGCGGGTTGATCACCGTCTCCATCAGTGGGCCGAGGCGGTCGCTGACCTGTCCATCGCGCGCCGCCTGCACCTCGGCGTAGCTGAGCGTCGCGGCCGAGCGCATCAGGCCGCGCACGAAGCGGTGCGCGATCTTGCGGCCCTTGCTGTCCAGCTGCATCCGGACCGCGATGCAGGCCCGCGGCACGCCTTCGTGCAGCGAACAGAGGTCGCCTGACAGCCGGTCGGGCAGCATCGGCACCACCCGGTCGGGGAAATAGGTGGAGTTGCCGCGCCGCCGTGCCTCGCGGTCGAGCGCGCTGCCGGGCGTGACGTAATGGGCGACATCGGCGATGGCGACCCAGACGATGTGGCCGCCCTCGTTCCTCGGGTCGTCGTCGGCCTCGGCCCAGACGGCGTCGTCGTGGTCGCGGGCATCGGCGGGGTCGATGGTGACGAGCGGCAGGTCGCGCAGGTCCTCGCGCCCCTTCAGGCCCGCGGGCTTCATCGCGTCGGCCTCGGCCACGGCGGCGTCGGGGAAGTCGTCGGGGATGCCGTGCTGGTGGATCGCGATCAGGCTGACCGCCTTCGGTGCCGAGGGGTCGCCCAGCCGCGCGACGACGCGGGCGCGCGGCAGGCCCATCCGGTGGCTGGGGCCGGCCTGCTCTGCCTCGACCAGTTCGCCGTCCTTCGCGCCGCCGGTGGCGTCCTTCGCCACCGTCCATTCCCGCTCGGCCCCCTTGTCGATGGGCACCACGCGCCCGCCCTCGGCGCCCTTGCGGAAGACGCCGAGGATCTTGCGCGGGTTGGTCCCGATCCGGCGGATCAGGCGGGCCTCGTAGTCGTGATCCTCGGCCGTGACCGCGGTCACCCGGCCGAGGATGCGGTCGCCCTGGCCGAGCGCGGGGTCGCCCTGGCGGGGCAGGTAGAGCACCCGCGGCGCACGCCCCTCGCCCTGCCATTCCAGCGGCCGGGCCAGAAGCTCGCCGTCGGCGGTGGTGCCGTCGATCTGCAGGACCGAGACGGGGGGCAGCCGGTCGGGGTCACGGTAGCTGCGCTTGCGTTTCTCCAGCGTGCCCTCGGCCTCGAGCTCCTTCAGCAGCCGCTTCAGCTCGATCCGCTCCGCGCCCTTGATGCCGAACGCCTTGGCGATGTCGCGCTTGGCGGTCAGGGTCGGGTTTTCGGAAATCCAGGCGAGGATCTCGTCCTTCGAGGGGATGCGGCTCATGCCCCGCGAGGTAGCACGCGCGGGGCAGGGCGTCACGGGCGGAATTGGTCGTCAAGCTGCGTTCCGGGGCGCTTCGCGGCTGTTGACCGGGCTGGGCGCATCGATCGGGCGTAGCGAAAGGTTCAGGAATGGATCGGCCCGTCGTTGCAGGCCAGCGCCGCCTCGCGCATCGCCTCGGAGAAGGTCGGGTGCGCGTGGCAGGTGCGCGCGAGGTCCTCGGCGGAGGCGCCGAACTCCATCGCCACGCAGACCTCGTGGATCAGGTCGCCTGCCATTGGGCCGATGACGTGGCAGCCAAGGATCCTGTCGGTCTCCTTGTCGGCGAGGATCTTGACGAAGCCGTCGCCGGCAAAGACTGCCTTGGCACGCCCGTTGCCCATGAAGCTGAACTTGCCGACCTTGTAGGCACGACCCTCGTCCTTCAGCTGCTCTTCGGTCTTGCCGACCGTCGCGACCTCGGGGTGGGTATAGATGACGCCCGGGATCACGCCGTAGTTCACGTGCCCCGCCTGGCCGGCGAGGATCTCGGCCACCGCCACCCCCTCGTCCTCGGCCTTGTGGGCCAGCATCGGGCCCTCGATCACGTCGCCGATCGCATAGATGCCCTTGACCGACGTGGCATAGTGGGCGTCGACGGCGATCTGTCCGCGCTTGGTCATCTCGACGCCCAGCTTGTCGAGCCCCAGGCCTTGGGTGAAGGGCCGCCGGCCTGTGGCGACCAGCACCACCTCGGCCTCGGCGGACTGGGCGCTGTCGTCCTTCCTCAACTTGTAGTGGACCCGCGCCTTGCCCTTGGCAGCCTCGACCTTCTCGACCGCCGCGCCGAGGACGAACTTCAGCCCCTGCTTGCCAAGCATCCGCTGGAAGGTCTTCTGCACCTCGGCGTCCATCCCGGGGGTGATGTGGTCGAGGTATTCGACGACCGTGACCTCGGTGCCGAGGCGGCTGTAGACCGAGCCCATCTCGAGGCCGATCACGCCCGCCCCGATCACCACCATCGACTTCGGGATCTTCGGCAGCGCAAGCGCCCCGGTCGAGGTGACGACGGTCTTCTCGTCGATCTCGACCCCCGGCAGGGTGGACGCCTCGGAGCCCGAGGCGATGACGATGGCCTTCGCATCGTGCGTCGTGTCGCCGACCGTCACCTTGCCGGGTGCGGGGATGGTGGCCCAGCCCTTCAGCCAGTCGATCTTGTTCTTCTTGAACAGGAACTCGATGCCCTTGGTGTTCTGGCCGATGACCTCGTCCTTGTAGGCCAGCATCTGCTTCCAGTCGGGCTTGGGCGCGGCGCCGGACAGGCCCATCTTCGCGAAGTTCTCCTCGGCCTCGTGCAGCATGTGGGTGGCGTGCAGAAGCGCCTTCGAGGGGATGCAGCCGACGTTGAGGCAGGTCCCGCCCAGCGTTTCGCGGCCTTCGGCAACGGCGACCTTGAGGCCCAGCTGCGCGGCTCGAATGGCGCCGACATAGCCGCCGGGCCCGGAGCCGATGATGAGGACGTCGTAGCTGGCCATGGGTAGGATCCTTTCTTCAGCGGCGAGGCCGGGGGGCTGTCCGCCCCCCGGACCCCCCGAGAGTATTTCGGAACAAAAGAAGCATGGGGGTCACAGAAGGGTCGCGACGAGCATGAGCACGGTCGCGACGAAGCCGACGAGCCAGATCACCGACCGCCACGGCACCAGGCCGAAGGCATAGGCCGGGACATACAGGACGCGGGCGACAAGGTATGTCCAGGCGCAGAGCGTGGTCAGCGCAGAGGACTGGTCGGTGATGGTGATCGCGACGACCGCGATGGTGAAGAGGATCAGACCCTCGAAGTGATTGTCGAGCGCCCGGTATAGCCGACCGGTGCGGGGCGACATGTCGGGGCGA
>JALORM010000318.1 GCA_025458985.1 Paracoccaceae bacterium
GTCGCGGTGGCCGTGGCGCGCGCGCTGCCCCTGTGCCCGTCGCCCCCCGCGCGGCTTCTGGTCACGGGCGGCGGGCGGCGCAATCCGGTGCTGATGGCCGAGATCGCGGCCCGCACCGGCTGCCCGGCCGATCCGGTCGAGGCGGTGGGCCTCGACGGCGACATGCTGGAAGCGCAGGCCTTCGCCTTCCTTGCGGTGCGGGTTCTGCGCGGGCTGCCGACCTCGGCGCCCGGTACGACCGGCTGCCCGGCGCCGGTTTCGGGCGGGCGGATCAGCTCTCCCTGACCTCTTGGCCCCGGCGCAGCATGCCGGTCGTGAACAGCGCCAGCGCCGCCCAGATCAGCGCGAAGGCCACGAGCTTGGTGGCCGAGAACGGTTCGCGGAACAGGAACACCGCGACGAGGAAGATCATCGTGGGCGCGATGTATTGCATCATCGCGATGGTGCTGAGCCGCAGCAGTTTGGCGCCGTTGGCGTAGAGCATCAGCGGCACCGCCGTCACCACGCCGCAGCCCAGCAGCAGCGCCGTGTCGAGCGGCACGCCCGCAAGGAAGTGGCTGTCGCCGCGGCCCGCGGCCCAGACCACGTAGCCGAGGGCGGGCAGCGCCAGGATCAGCACTTCGAGGAAGAAGCCCTGGTTGGGGCCGATGGGCAGCGTCTTGCGGAAGAAGGCGTAGAAGCCCCAGGACAGCGTCAGCGCAAGCGCGACCCAGGGCAGCGATCCGGTCTCCCAGGTCAGGAGGCCCACGGCGGCGGCGGCGAGCGCGATGGCGGCCTTCTGCACCGGCAGCAGGCGTTCGCCCAGCAGGACCGCCCCGAGGAAGACGCTGAACAGCGGGTTGATGTAGTAGCCAAGCGCGGTGTCGAGCGCCCGCCCCGCGCCGATCGCCCAGACGTAGATCCCCCAGTTGACCGAGATGAGCGCCGCCGTCAGCGCCCCCTGCGCCAGCATCCGGGGATTGCGGAGCGCCGCCCGAAGCTCGGCCGTGCGGCCGATCACGATCAGCACCACCCCCGCGATGGGCAGCGACCAGAGCACCCGGTGGGCGATGACCTCGACCGTCGGGATATGCGCCACCGCCTTCATGTAGAGGGGCAGGAACCCCCAGAGCAGGTAGGCCGACAGCGCGAAGAGAAACCCGGGCAGCGTGTCGCCGCCGGGAACGGGGCCGGGCGGGGCCGCGGGTCGGTCCGTCATCTCGCGCTCCTCGCGTCAGGCAGGAAGGTGCTAGCCCATCGCGACGGCAATGGCCATGCCGGACGGCTGCCGTCCGCGGCGATCCGGCAGCTTGCCAGTCGGGTCGCTGCGGACGACTGTGACGGCGTACGACGCAGCAAGGGAGAGTGCGGCATGCCGTCTTTCAGACACTTGGGAATAGCGGCTCTCGTGGCCGCATGTCTGGCTTCGGGCGCCGGGGCTGACGACCTTCGGCAGACGCCGGTCACGCCCGACTTCCACGACGGCGAGATCAAGGCGTCCGGCCAGCCCGGCGGCTACGAATTCCGCTATGTCGCGATGGTCGTGGAGGGGAAGGTGGCGCTCTGCGGGGCGGGGGCCTTCACCGACGTCTACACCCGGTCGGGCGAGCGGGCCGTCCTGAGGTCGGCCGAGTTCAGCGTGAACGGAACGGCGCTGTTCAAGGACCTGACCTTTTTCAACCGGGTGCCGCGCGCATCGGACCTGAACGGGGCCACGGCCTATTGCCGCATCTCGTCGATGGCCGCCCCGGCGGGGTCGTTCGAATACACGATCTCCTGGCCGGGGCGCAGCGTCAGGTTCTGACCCCGTCCGGACCGCCCTCGGGGATGTCGAAGCCGGGCGGCGCGAGGTCGAACCCCTCGAACCGGAACCCCGGTGCCACGACGCAGGAGACAAGCGTGAAGGCGCCCAGGCTCTCGGCTGCCTGCCAGTGTCCGTCCGGCACCACGGCCTGAGGGCGGGCGCCCGAGGCCAGATCGGGGCCCAGCGTCACCCGCCGGGCAGGTCCGGCCGCGGTCGCCGCGATCCGCAGCGCAAGGGGCGCGCCGGCGTGCCAGAGCCAGACTTCGGCCGCGTCGACCCGGTGCCAGTGGCTGCGTTCGCCCGCCTTCAGCAGGAAGTAGATCGCGGTTCCGGCGGGACGGGCGCCCCCGGCGGCCTGGTCGGCCGCGGGCGCGCGCCAGGTCTCGGCGTACCAGCCGCCCTCGGGGTGGGGCGCCAGGCCAAGCCGGGCGATGATCGCCTCGGCGGCCTCGGTCATCCGCCGGTATGGCTCATGTGGCGGCTGACCTGACCGTCGGCGCGCTGGCGCGAATAGTCGAAGTCGTGCCCCTTGGGCTTGCGCGCGATGGCGGCGCGGATCGCCTGTTCCACGACGCTGTCGTCGGCCGAGGCGCGCAGCGGCGTGCGCAGGTCGGCCATGTCCTCCTGTCCGAGGCACATGAATAGCTCGCCCGTGCATGTCAGCCGGACCCGGTTGCAGCTTTCGCAGAAATTGTGGGTAAGCGGCGTGATGAAGCCGACCTTCTGGCCGGTTTCTTCCACCCGGACGTAGCGGGCCGGGCCGCCCGTGCGTTCGGTGAGGTCGGTGAGGGTGAAGCGGGTGGCGAGGCGGGCGCGGAGGTCCTTCAGCGGCCAGTACTGATCGAGGCGGAGCGGGGACATGTCCTCGCCCATCGGCATCACCTCGATGAAGGTGAGGTCGTGGCCTTCTTCGGCGCACCAGTCGAGGAGGGGGAAAAGCTCGTCCTCGTTGAAGCCCTTCAGGGCGACGGCGTTGATCTTGACCTTGAGGCCCACGGACTTGGCGGCTTCGAGGCCTTCTAGCACCTGGTTCAACCGGCCCCAACGGGTGATCCGCGCGAACTTGTCCGGGTCGAGCGTGTCGAGCGAGACGTTGATCCGGCGGACGCCTAGGGCGGCGAGTTCATCGGCGAAGCGGGTGAGCTGGCTGCCGTTGGTGGTCAGCGTCAGTTCCTTCAGCGCGCCTGTGTCCAGATGCCGGGACATGGCGCGGAAGAAGGTGAGGATGCCTTTGCGGACCAGCGGCTCGCCGCCGGTGATGCGCAGCTTGCGCACGCCCATCCGCACGAAGGCCGAGGTCAGCCGGTCCAGCTCTTCCAGCGTCAGAAGCTCCTTCTTCGGCAGGAAGGTCATGTTCTCCGACATGCAGTAGACGCAGCGGAAGTCGCAGCGGTCGGTGACCGAGACGCGCAGGTAATCGATGGCGCGGGCAAAGGGGTCGATCAGGGGTGCGGTCATGGACCGAAGGTAGGCGCGGGCCGGTCTGCACGCAAGCGGGCCCTTGGTGGCGGAGGGCCGGTCAGCCGGGCGGCAGATGGCGAGCGGCCTCGCGCCGGGCAAAGGGCTTGAGCGTCGTGCCGTGGGCCGCAAGCCAGGCGCGGGTGCGGTCCGGGTCGTGACGCGACAGGTCGCGCAGCCACCACGCGACGGCCTTCTGCAGGAACCAGTCCCGTTCGGGCGCGAGGCGGGCGCA
>JALORM010000319.1 GCA_025458985.1 Paracoccaceae bacterium
CCGCAAGCTGGCCGAGCAGGTCGTCAAGTCCGCCGCCGCCGGGGCGGGGCTGCCCGCCCGGCGCGCCGCCCGCCAGCTGTTCGAGCAGACCGCCGATCCCGCCGAGGCCCCCGCCCGCCTGGCCTGCAGGACCTGACTGGCCCGCGCGCGCCGACCCTCCGAGGATCGCGTCCATCATGCCTTCGAGGCCGGTACCGGCGCTGCGGTCCGTACCGGCGCCGGTCCGCCCGCCGGGCGAGTAGTCCCCGCCGAACAGCCCGCCGCTTCCAGCCGAGCCGGCCGATCCGCCGCCGCCCCCCGACCGCGCCACCATGGTCGACACGCCCTTGGCGACGGCGACGCCGATCGCCACCTTGGCGAGTGTCCTCACAAGGCTCATGTTTCTTCTCCCCCCGTTGTCGCCAGCCCCGCCTTACGCCCGCAGCCGGACGGCCCATCCTAACCACGCCGCTCAGGGTCAGGGGAAGCGAAACCTCGGAGCGCGCGCGCGAGCGCGCGACTGGGGCCGACGCGATGGCCGGCCTCAGGCGGCGGAAACCCGCACGTCGGCCCAGACCGGCAGGTGGTCGGACGCCCGGCGCGCCAGCGCGGTGTCGGTCACGCCGGCATCGCGCATCGCGATCCCCTCGCCCAGCGCGATGCGATCCAGGTGTCCCAGCGGATGCAGCGTGTGGAAGCTGCGCCCGGGGGCCAGAACCTCGTAGCCGCCCAGCCCCTCGATCCCCTTGAGGCGCGACCACTCGTTGAAGTCGCCCATCACCACGGTGGGCATCGCCGCGCGCGCCGCAAGGGCGGCGCGGATCGCCGCGATCTGGCGCACCCGGTCGCGCCGCCTGAGCCCGAGGTGCACGGCAACCACCCGCAGCGGCCCGCCGGCGCCGTCGACCTCGACCATCAGCGCGCCGCGGGGCTCGAGACCCGGAAGCTCGATCCCGTGCACCTCGCGCGGGGCGAGCCCCCGCCTGAGCAGGACCGCGTTGCCATGGAAGCCAAGGCTCGGGCCGAATCCCTCGGCCTCGACCGCCAGAAGGTCCGATCCCTCCTCGACCAGTCGGCGCGGAAGCGCGGCGGGGCGCGGGCCCATGCGCCGGTCGGCCTCCTGCAGCGCGACGATGTCGGCGCCGAGCGCGTTCACCACGTCCAGCACCCGGCCCGGCCGGCGGCGGCCGTCGGTGCCAAGGCACTTGTGCACGTTGTAGCTTGCCAGTCGCAGTCGGGACATCGACGTCCCATATAGGCGGAACGCATCGCCCGCGAAACCCGTTGCAGGACTGCGACCCGTACCCGTGAGGAGGCCCGCCCTTGATCGCCCTGATCCGTCGTCAGCCGCGGCTCGTCCTTGCCATCTGGGCGGCGCTCGCGTTCGAGTTCGTGGCCGCGGTGGTCGAGGGGATCTGGCCCATCGCGTACCTGGCGCTCGCCACCTTCCTGCTGTCGCTGCTGCCGAACGTCTTCGCACGCCGCTTCTTCGGGATCCGCATCCCCAACATCTTCTTCGCCAGCATCGTCGCCTTCATCTTCGCCACGATCTTCCTGGGCGAGGCATTCAACTACTACGAACGCTTCTGGTGGTGGGACGCGGTCATGCACTCGAGCTCGGCGCTCGGCTTCGGGCTTCTGGGCGTGCTGTTCATGCTCATGCTCTTCCAGGGCGACCGCTACGCCGCCCCGCCCTGGGCGATCGCCTTCTTCGGCTTCTGCTTCGCGATGGCCGTGGGCGCGGTATGGGAGATCTTCGAATACGCCATGGACCAGAACTTCGGCCTGAACATGCAGAAAAGCGGGCTGCAGGACACGATGTGGGACCTGATCGTGAACACGGCCGGTGCCAGCATCGGCGCGCTGGCGGGGTTTCTCTACCTCAAGGGCCGCGAGATCCCCGGCCTCGGCGCGGCGATCCGTGAATTCGTGCGCGAGAACCGTCACTTCTACCGCAAGCACCGGCGTTAGCCGGGGTCGCGCGGCCCGTCAGGTCCCGCAGAAGGTGCGCCGCACCGCCTCGTGCTGTTCCGGCGCGGTAGCAAGGTCCGCGGCCTCCGGCTGATCCTCGTAGGGACGCGCCAGCACCGCGACCAGCCGCTCGAAAGGCTGAAGGTCGCCTGCGACCGCAGCCGTGATCGCCTGTTCCACGCGGTGATTGCGCGGGATGAAGGCCGGGTTCGCGGCCCGCATCGCCGCCTGCCGGGCGGCCTCATCCCGTTCCTCGCGCATCAGACGCGCGCGCCACGCCACCGACCAGGCGTCGAATTCGGTCGGGTCGGTGAATTCGGCCCGTGCAGGCTCGTCGCCCGCCGGGTCGGCGCCCAGCGCCGACAGCGCCCGGAACGTCCGGGTGAAGTCGGCCCCGTTCCGCGCCATCCGGGTCAGCAGGTCCTGCACCAGCTCGGCATCGCCGTCCTCCTGCCGCCCCAGTCCGGTCTTGGCGCGGAACACCTCTTCCCAGGAGGCCTCGTAGGCCGGGGCGAAGCCGTGGACGGCTTCGGTCGCAAGCGCGACCGCCCGCCGCTCGTCGGCATCGATCAGGGGCAAGAGCGCCGTCGCCAGCTGCGCCATGTTCCAGACCGCGATCTGCGGCTGGTTGGCATAGGCGTAGCGCCCGAAGCTGTCGATCGAGGAAAACACCGTCTCGGGGTGGTAGGCGTCCATGAAGGCACAGGGGCCGTAGTCGATGGTCTCGCCCGACACGGCGGCGTTGTCGGTGTTCATCACCCCGTGGATGAAGCCCACCCCCATCCAGCGCGCGATCAGCCGCGCCTGTGCGGCGACGGCGGCCTCCAGCAGCGCGAGCGGCGGGTTGTCCGCCTCGGCCCGGTCGGGATAGTGGCGGGCGAGCGCATGCGCCGCCAGCAGCGCCAGCGCCTCGCGGTCCTGCCTTGCGGCGAAGAACTGGAAGGTGCCGACGCGGATGTGGGACGACGCGACGCGGGTCAGGACCGCGCCCGGCAGCGGCGCCTCGCGCAGCACCGTCTCGCCGGTGGCGACGGCCGCCAGCGCCCGCGTGGTGGGGATGCCGAGCGCCGCCATCGCCTCGCTGACCACGTATTCGCGGATCACCGGCCCGATCCAGGCCCGCCCGTCGCCCATCCGGCTGTAGGGGGTGCGCCCCGCCCCCTTCAGCTGCACGTCGAACCGCCGCCCGGCAAGGGCCGAGCCTTCGGGCGCCACCACCTCGCCCAAGAGGATCGCGCGTCCGTCGCCCAGCTGCGGCACCCAGCCGCCGAACTGGTGGCCGGCATAGGCCTGCGCCAGCGGCTCGGCGCCCTCGGGCACCGCATTGCCCGCCAGCATCGCCACGCCCTCGGGCGCCGCCAGCGCCCCGGGGTCGAGCCCGAGGTCGCGGGCAAGCGCCTCGTTCAGCTTCAGAAGCCGCGGTTCGGCGACCGGGGTCGGGTCGAGCCGCGCGAAGAACCGGTCCGGCAGGCGCGCATAGGAGTTGTCGAAGGGCATGTGGAGGGTCATGGGGCAAAGATAGGGCC
>JALORM010000014.1 GCA_025458985.1 Paracoccaceae bacterium
GGCCCACCGCATGGGGCTGCCGTTCTACGTCTGGACCGACCGGGTCGAATCCGACGTGGTACGCCAGTCGGCGACAAGCGGCCCGTGGCGCAAGCGGCTGATGGCGCGGCTGACGCACCGGCCCATGGCCTGGCTGGAGCACTACCTGATCCGCCGCGCCGACCTCGGGCTGTTCCACGGGCAGGAGACGTTCGACGCCTACGCGCCCTACAGCCGCAATCCGCGCGTCGTGCACGACATCCACATCCGCAAGGCAGACCACATCGATCCTGGCCGTCTGGCCGGGAAACAGGCGGCCGCCGCGGGCGGCGGGCGGCTCAGGTTCGTCTACACCGGACGGGCGGACTCGATGAAGGGGCCGCACGACTGGCTGTCGGTGATGGAAAGCCTGGACGCAGCCGGCATCGACTTCGAGGCGACATGGCTCGGCGATGGTGACCTGATCGAGGCGATGCGCCAGCGGATCGCGTCCGGCCCGCTGAAGGACCGGGTACGCCTTCCCGGCTTCGTGCGCGACCGCGCCACCGTGCTGGAGGCGCTGCGCGCCGCCGACCTGATGGTGTTCTGCCACAAGACGGCCCGGCGGCGGTCGCGGACCTTGCCCGCGACCGGGCACGGCTTGCCGACCTGATCGGGCGCGCTGCCGCCGACGGCGCAGCCTTCGACGACGAAACGGTGTTCCGCCACCGGTCCGCGCTGATCAAGGCCCACCTGCCTCGGGCCCGGCCTCCGCGCGGGACCGCATCTGATCGGGTCAGTTCCGCAGGACCTGACGCGCCACGATGACCCGGCCCTCGGCGTCGCGGCTTTCGTGGACCACTGGCCCGAGCCACCCGAGGTCGTCGGGATTGGCTGCGAACCTGGACAGGTTGTCGGCCATCTGGGTCGGCTCGTCGACGACGAGTTCCACCCCGTTGTCGAGGATGTAGGCGTCGATCCGGCGCGCGCGGTTGGCGGCAAGCGCCGCGTCGTTGATGACGCCGTCGAGGTTGAACAGGACCGTGTCCGAATAGAACCCAAGAATGCCGGCATTCCAGGCTGCAGTCCGGGCGCCCGGGTGGTTCTCGGCCAGCCAGCGCGCCATGTCGCGGGCGACGTAGTGATACTTGTGCACCCGCACAGACCCGTGGCCGGCCGAATAGGCGCTGATCCCGGCCACGGTCGCGAAGCTGGCGGCCACAAGGTATACCGGCACAAGCACGCGCCCGCCCCAGCCCGCCAGGGCGACCCTGATCCTTTCTGCGGCAAAGGCCAGCGGCACGAAGGACAGCGCCAGCGCCGGCAGGACATAGCGCGTCTCGACCCGGTGGAAGAGGCCGTAGTAGGCGAAGTGGATCGCGACATAGGCAAGCGGGATGAGCGCGAGGTACGCCCGGGGGTCGCGCCGCCCCGCAACCACGACGGCGAGCACGCCAAGGAACAGCAGAACCACAAGCCCCGAGGCAACCAGCATCCCGCGGCCCTCGGGCGAGATGACGGGATAAAGCCCGAAGAGGTTCGCGAAGTCCGTCGCCCACCAGACGAAGGACCAGATCTGGCCGATGAGCATCTCGCGCATCTGCGCAAGGTTGCCGTAGTCGTAGCCGACGCCGGTCAGCAGCTTGACCGCCTCGCGGCTGTTGGGCAGGAGCGTGCCGGACACGGCGAGGCTGAAGGGAAACCACAGCGATACGACGGCGGCAGTCGCGAGCCCCATCGCCAGCCCCAGCAGGACCCGGCGCTGCACGGTCACGTCCGGGGCGTAGCGGGGGCTGAACACGATCACGAGGCCTGCAAGCCCGGCCAGAAGCATCAGGTCGAACCGGCTGAGCGCGGCGATGCCCGCGAGGATGCCGAGGACGGCAGCGTTGCCGGCCGTCGGGCGGGCGGGCCAGGTCATCAGCCGATCCACGACGACCAGCGCCATGGTAGTGGCCAGCGCCGTCTCGAGGCCGCAGAGGTTGTTCGCCAGCGTCCGCCAGTTGAGGAGGTAGAGCGCCGTCAGCGCCAGCGCGACCGCAGGCGACGCCACGCGCCGCATCATCCGCAGGAGAAGATAGCCTTGCGCCGCGTGCAGGGCGGCCGCGACGGTCAGCGCCGCGTGGACCAGCATGTCACCCGAGAACACCAGTGCAAGCGCGGTCGTGATCGCCATCCACAGGGGGTGGTAGCCGTTCGTCGACGTCACCCCGTCGAAGGACGAGCCATTCCCGGCCGCAAGGTTCTCGGCGACGTTCAGGTAGTAGAACATGTCGTCGTAGATGAACCGGCCGATCGTGTGGTCCACGGGGCTCCACGCAAGGATCAGGGCGCAAAGGAATCCGGCAAGGACAAGGGCGGTCCCGAGGGAACCCGGGCGTGTCTCGGAAGTCATTCCAGCAAATCCGCGCAGTTCAATGCCCCGCCCCGGGGCGACGCTAGCAGCAAGGCCCTTGCAGGTAAAGCTGGGCCTCGAGTCCGGCCCCGGCAGCCGAGGCCGAAGGCGCGACGGGGCTTCCGGGTCCGACACGGGGCTGCTACGGATGCGCCTTAAAAACCGCACAGAACCGGATTTTTCTGCTGCATGCCCGCGAACCGGGCGGCAAGGCCGGACCCCGGGGCGCAGTGGCCGCCGCCTCTGGGTCAGACGCGACAGAAGGAGCTGCAGGTGACCGAAGCCGCAAGCGTCGCCCCGGATCGCGCCAGCCCCGGCGTGCCGGGATCGCCGGCTGGCGGGCTGGCAGTCGCCTACCTCGTCAACCAGTACCCGAAGGTCAGCCACACCTTCATCCGCCGCGAGATCCTTGCGCTGGAGCGCCGGGGCGTGGCGGTGCACCGGTTCGCGATCCGCGGCTGGGATGCCGAGGTCGTCGACCCCGTGGACCGCGCCGAACGCGACCGCACCCGCTATGTCCTGAAGGACGGCCTCGGCCCCCTTGCAGTGGCGGTGGCCCGCGTCTTCGCGCGCAGCCCCGGGACGGCCCTTTCGGCGCTGCGCGCGGCGCTGGCGATGTCGCGTCGGTCGGTCAGGCCCTGGCCCTATCACCTCGTCTGGTTCGCCCATGCCTGCCGGTTGCGGCTCTGGCTGCAAGGCACGGGCGTCACGCACCTGCACGCGCACTTCGGCACCAACTCGGCCGACGTCGCGCACCTGCTGCGTCTGCTCGGCGGTCCGCCCTACAGCTTCACCGTGCACGGCGCCGACGAATCCGACAATGCCCGCGTGCTGTCCTTCCCCCGCAAGGTTGCGGCCGCGCGCTTCGTGGTGACGGTGTCGCGCTACACCCGCGCGCAGATGATGCGCCAGTTGCCCTCGCGCGACTGGCCGAAGCTGCAGGTCGTCCACTGCGGACTGGAAGCGGACTTCTTCGCCTCCGAACCGCCGCCGCAGACGGACCGGCCGATGCTTCTGTGCATCGGGCGGCTCTGCGTCGAGAAAGGCCACGGCACGCTGCTTGACGCGGTCGCCGCGCTGGGGCGGCCCGGGGTGCGCGTCGTGCTGGCCGGCGATGGCGAGCTGAGGCCCGAGATCGAGGCGAAGATCGCCGGTCTCGGCCTCGGCGCCCAGGTCCGCATCACCGGATGGATCGACAGCGCCGAGGTACGGCGCCTGATCCGCGAGGCGACGGCCGTGGTACAGCCCAGCCTGATGGAGGGGCTGCCTGTCGTGCTGATGGAGGCGATGGCCCAGGGCCGCCCCGTGGTCTCGACCTTCATCGCCGGCATTCCAGAACTGGTGGAACAGGGGCGGACCGGTTGGCTGGTGCCCGCAGGCGACGCCGAGGCACTGGCGCGCGCGCTGGCCGAGGTGCTCGACACCGCTGCCGGGCGCCTGGACGAGATGGGCCGTGCCGGCATCGCCCGGGCGCGCGCCCGCCATCACATCGACACGGAGGCAGAACGCCTGGCTGCCCTCTTCGCGCACGGAGACACCCCGTGACCGCCGCGCTGAAGCGGACCGCCCGCGCCGTCCTCGGGGCGCGCCCGGTACAGTCGCTTCTGTCCGCCGCGGCACACCGGGGGGACCCGGTGACGGTGCTCTGCTACCACACGCTGTCAGCCGACGACGGCGGCCCCGACGCCTGGACCGCGCTCAGGGTTTCGGACTTCCGCAGCCATCTGGCCATCCTGCGCGAGTCCTACAACATCGTCTCGCTCGACGAGGTGTTCGCCGCCGGGCCCGGCCGCCCTTCCGGCGGCCGTCCCCGTGCGGTGCTGACCTTCGACGACGGCGAAGCCGGACTTCACCGCCACCTCCTGCCCCTGCTCACGGCCGAACGTGTCCCGGTCCTGGTCTACATTGCCACCGCGCAGATCGAAACCGGACGTCCTTACTGGTTCGACCGCGTCATGGGTGCGCTCGGCGAGGGCGCCCGCGAGGTCGCGCTGCCGCATCTGGGGCACTGGTCTCTCACCGCGGCGCCCGGCGCCGCACGCTGGGTGGTCCTGGGCGACCTGCTCGAGACGCTGAAGCGCATGCACCCGATCGATCGGGAAGAGCTCGCCGACCGGATCGCGGCCGACAACCCCCCGCCGCCCGGCCGCCCACCGCTTGGGCCGATGACGGCCGAAGAACTGGCCGAGCTGGCCGCGAACCCCTGGGTGACCATCGGCGCCCACAGCGATTGCCACAACCTTCTCGACCAGCTTCCCGAGGACGAGGCGGTGGCAAGCATGGACCGGTCCCGCCGGCTTCTGCGCGACTGGACCGGACAGGAGGTCGCGCATTTCGCCTGGCCGAACGGCAACCACAGCGCCGCGCTTCGCAAGGCGGCGGCGCGGATGGGCTTCCGCACGGCAGCGGCGCTGGACAACCGGCTCTGGCGTCGCGGTGCGGACCTCTACGCGCTGCCGCGGCTTGCCATCGGCCGCTACGACGACGCAGCGCGGTTCCGCCTGCGGCTGGTCGGGGTGTGAGGGGTCAGGTGCGGCCTCGGCCCTCGCGCCGCGCCGCGAGCGTCAGTCCGGGCAGGACCAGCGCACAGTCCAGATAGCGCCGCGCCAGTCGCCGCGGATCCGACAGCATCCGCCACAGCCACTCCATCGCGATCCGGCGGACCCAGGCCGGGGCACGCTTCTGACGGCCTGCCACGAAATCGAGCCCGGCCCCGATCGACACGAACCCCAGGCCCGGATGCCGCGCAAGGCCCCGGACGGCCAGGATCTCCTGCTTGGGGGCGCCCAGCGCCAGAAGGCAAAGCCGGGCGCCCGAGGCCGCGACCGCGTCCAGCATCGCGTCGGCGGCGGCACTGGCGGGATCGAACCCCATCGGCGGTGCAAGGCAGGCCGCGACGGTCAGGCCCGGATGGTCGGCCTCAAGCCGCTCGGCCGCCGCCCGCAGCGCGGGTTCGGTCGAGCCCAGCAGCGCAAGCGACACCCCCTTGGCAGCCGCCAGCGCCGCAAGCGGCGCGATCAGTTCCGACCCCGGCACCAGCGCCACCTGACGCCGCCCGGACAGGCGCGCCAGCCAGACGACCGGGTTGCCGTCGGCGACCACATGGGTCTGGGCCAGGTAGGCGCGCCGGAACGCGGCATCGCGGCGAAGCTTCACGATATGGTCGAGGTTGAGGGTGGCGACCGCAAACCCTTCGCCACGGTCCAGCGCAGCAGAGAGGCCCTGAAGCAGGGCGGCCTGCGTCGGGACGCCGACAAGTCCCAGCACGGCCGGGCCGGCAAGGTCGTCCGCGTCCCGGTCGGGATGTGCGGTCAGGGTCTCCACGGCATGCTCCTGCCTCTCCGACGGGGCACGATTGATCAAGCCGGTCGCCCTTGTCCAGACCGCGCGCATGCCTATGCTGCCGCGATCATCCACGGCGAGCCTTCCGATGACCTCTTCTGCCCCGGCCCTCAGCGTGATCGTCGCGGCCCGGAACGAAGCGGCGATGATCGGGCGGTGTCTCGGCGCGCTTCTGGAGCAGGACGAGCCGCCGGGCGGCCCGGTCGAGGCGATCGTCGTCGCCAATGCCTGTACCGACGACACGGCCGCGCGCGCCCGCCAGACCGCGCCCGCCTTTGCCGCGCGTGGCTGGCGGCTTGAGGTGATCGAGCTGGCCGAGGGCGGCAAGCTCGGCGCGATTGCGGCCGGCGAGGCGGCGGCCGGCGGGCAGGCGCTGGTCTATCTCGATGCCGATGTCGTCTGCGACCCGCCGCTGCTCGCGCAGCTTGCCCGGGCCCTCGCGACCGGGGCACCGCGATACGCCACGGGCCGGCTGTCGGTCGCACCCGCCCGATCCGCTTTCACGCGGGCCTATGCGCGGGTCTGGACCCGGCTTCCCTTCGTCGAGGGCGGCGCAGTCGGCGCGGGGCTTTTCGCGCTGAACCGGGCCGGCCGCGCCCGCTGGCGCGCCTGGCCTGCGATCATCTCGGACGACACCTTCGCGCGGCTGCACTTCGCCGCAGACGAACGGATCGAGGTTCCCGCGCGCTACCACTGGCCGATGGTCGAGGGGGTCGCAAACCTCGTCCGGGTGCGGCGCCGGCAGGATGCCGGCGTGGCCGAGATTGCCCGGCTCTATCCGGCGCTGATGGCAAACGAAGGCAAGGCGCCGGTGACGAAGCGCCTGCTCGCACAACTGGCGGCAAGCGATCCCATCGGCCTTGCGGCCTATCTGGCCGTCCATGTGGCCGTCCGCCTGAAGCCCAAGACCGCCGAATGGACGCGCGGCCGCTAGATCGCGGCCGGAGCGGGCATCCCGGAGAGCCCGAGGGGTTGGCCGCCCGTGTCGGCCGGGCACCTAGCCGCCCGGCTTGCGCGCCCGAAAGCAGGTCTCGGTCCCGACGCTGGGCGTCTCGGCCGCGGGCACCAGGCCGGCTGCGGCAATCAACCGGCGCATCGACCCCCGGCTGGGATACACCGGATAGGCAGTCGTCCACTTGCTGGGTCTGACGAGGATCCGCCGCCCGAGGGTCATGTAGCCAAGGGTGTTGGCCACCGTGACCACGTAGCTCTTGGCCCCCGACAGGCCGTTCTGCCCGAGTAGCCAGCCCGAGCAGAGCCGCGAGAAGCTGCCCAGCGTGCCGCCGATCACCACCATCTGTCCGCCCGGCCGCAGCACGCGCGCAATCTGGGCCAGGGCCGGGGCGACGTCGAAGTACTGATGCGCCGAGACGCAAAGGACGGTGTCGAAGCGGGCATCCTCGAAGGGCAGCTGTTCGGCCGCGCCGGGCTCGGCCAGGATCGGCCCGAGCCCCTCGGCCTCGGCGAGGATCGCACCCATCTGGCGGTAGGCCTCGACCGGTTCGAGGCCGACCACCTCGGCGGCCCGTCCCGACATCGCCATCGACATCAGGTTGATCCCGCTGCCGCTGCCGATCTCCAGCACCGAACGCCCGTCGATCGCTTCGGCGACAAGGCCCGGCAGATGGTCCGCGAAGGGCAGGCGCCGGTCCCGCTCCAGCCAGAAGACATACTCCCGGCAGGCATCGGCGACGAACCACCCGGTCTCGGTCAGCTCGCGCGTGCCGGGCCGGGCAAGGCCCAGCCCCTCGGCCAGCGCCTGCGCCTCGCCTGCCCCGCCCGGCCGGTGGAACTGGAGATCGCTCATGTGGCGCGCGAATGCCGCTACGTCCGTGGAAAGCAATGCTTCCCTCAGCCGCCCGAACTCCGCGGGGTCCAGCTTCATCCAGCACCTCGACGGCACGGGCGACGCGGCCCGCACAAAGAAACTGCAATCAATCTTGAAAAGCTAGGCGATCCCCATAGGCTGAGGCAAGGCCGAACGCGGGTGGGGGCACGCGGCAGGCGGGGGAGAGGGGACTGACCGGAAGGGACAGCTGCTGGCGTGCGGACCGCCGTCGCGGGATGGCGGTATGTACCTGATTCCCATCACCGTACCGATCTTCCTGGATGGCGACCGGCCGATGCTGGCGACCGACTGGAAGCGGGCGCTGGTGCTGCTGCGCGATTCGCTTGGCGACCGCTATGGCCCGCTTGCGGTCGCCGCGCCCTTCGCGCCTGCGGATGAAAGCGATCAGCCGCTGGAGGCGGTCGGGCTTGCGCAGGACGGGATCGAGCCGCTTCCGCTGTTTCCGCGCGAGACGCGGCTGCGAAGCTACTGGCGCGGGACCGGGCAACGGGTGGCAGAGCTGATCGCGGACCGGCTGGCGGGCACGCAGGTCCTGCACGGCACGGTCGAAGACCCGCTGCGCCCGTTTTGCTACAACGCGCTGATGTCCGCGTCCCGTGCCGGCATCCCGACGATCCTGGTGCAGGATCAGGATGTCACCGCCTCGATGCGCGACATCGGCGATCGCCGGACGCTGCGCGCGCGGCTAATGACCGAGGTGCAGGCGCGGGTGCACGAGGCCCAGACCCGGCGCGCGACCCGGACGGCCGACCTCTGCCTGTTCAAGGGGCGCGGCACCATCGCCCGCTACGGCGGGCTCGCCCGGGCTGTCCTGCCGATCGAGGATACATCCTACCTGTCGCACGAGGTCGTTCCCGAACCCGAGGTGCGCGCGCGCCTCGCGTCGCTTGTCGGGTCGGCGCGGCCGCTGCGGTTCGGCTTCTGCGGGCGGCTGGTGCACCTCAAGGGCCTCGACCGCAGCCTGCGCATCCTTGCCGCTGCCCGGGCGATGGGGGCGAACGTCGGCCTCGACATTGTCGGGACCGGCCCCGAGGAAGACCGCCTGCGCGCGCTGGCAAGCGAGCTTGGCATGCAGGAGCACGTCCGCTTCGTTGGCGGCATGGCGTACGGCCCTGCGCTGATCCGGCGTCTGGGCCAGTGCGACGCGCTGCTGTTCAATCCGCGGATGTCGGAAACCCCTCGGATGCTCTTCGACGCCTACGCCGCCGGGCTGCCGCTGGTGGCGGACGGGATCGACTACGTGCTCGAGCGTCGCGAGTCCGAAGGCGCGGCCGTGGTTCTGCCCTGGAACCGGGACGAGGACGCGGCCGGACTCGTCGCCCGCCTCGACGCCGAGCGTCAGCAGCTGGTGCCGCTGACCGAACGTGCGCTTTCCGCGCGCATCTATCATGCGGCCGATACATGGTACCGCCGCCGCGCCGAAGCCACGCACGAGATGGTCGAACGGCATCGGCGGGAACGGACGTCGTGACCGGTCCCTCTCGCGGCGACGATGGCGCGCGGCTTGCCGCCTGGATGACGGCCGCCGAGGTGGCCGAGGTGCGCGTGGTCTCGCCGCACCTCGATGACGCCGTGTTCTCGCTGGCCAAGTTCCTTGTGCGGGACGGGCTGCCGCCCCGTCGGGTCGTGACGGTGTTTACCCACGCCGGTCCTGCCACCGACCCCGCCCATGCTCGCGCGATGGGGTTCGCCGACCCCGCGGAGGAGTTTGCGGCCCGCCGCCGTGAGGACGCGGCCGCAATGGCGCGCCTCGGGACGGCGTTCGAGCATCTGGGGCTTGAAAGCGGGAAGCTGGACGAGACGGCCGCCCGGGCCCTCGGCCGGTGCCTGCCGGGGCCGGAACCCGGCGGGCGGACGCTGGTCCTTCTGCCGCTGGGCGCGGGCGGGGTCCTGTCGCCGTTGCGCCGATTGGCGCGGAGGGCCATGCGCCAGCCGCCGGGGTGCGGCGTTCACGGCGATCACGTCTGGGTAAGGGACAGGCTGCGCGCCCTGCTGGCGGGGTCGGGGTGCGTTGCCGGCTACTACGCCGAAATCCCCTATCAGTGGGCCAACGCGCCGCAGGACCTTCTGCGGCTTGCCGAACGGCTCATCACAGGGCGCGTGACCGATGTCGCGCTTGCGCCTGACGTCGAGGCCAAGATCGCGGCCGCGGAAGACTACGCCAGCCAGATTGTGTCGGAGTTCGGCGCACGCCCGTCATTTCAGCGACGCACGGCGTCGATCGCGGAACGCCTCTACCTGCCTGCCCTTGCACCGGACCATCTGCCGCAGGGGTCATGACTCTGCCGCGAAGTTCGGGCATGAGGGGGGCCGGGAACAGGGGAAGGCGGCGATGATGCGACTTGCAGGACGGACCGTTGCGGCATTGGCCGCGGCACTGGTGTTTCTGACCGGGGCGGGCCTCGCGCAGGACCGGCTTCCCCCGCGCGAGCCCAGCCCGCTTACCGTGCGGCAGATCCACAGCGGCCACAGCCTGAGCGATGCCTATGGCAGCAACCCCTGGCCAGGCCGCCTGACGCTCGCGACGGCGATCCGGGCCGGCGACAGGGCCTATGACACCGTCCAGATGTCGTCGGTGCCCGGCTCGCCCATGCACTGGCGCTGGAACAACCCGAGCTACCCCCCCGACGCAAAGCAGGACATCGGGCGGTTCGAGCTTCTGGTGATCACCGAAGGCGTGCCGCTGCAGCCGGTCGAGGAATACTTCAAGGCCGATACGCTCGACACGCTCGACCGCTGGGCGGCCCATGCGTGGCAGAACGGCAATGGCGGCAAGGGCGCCGAGCTGATGATCTATTCCACCTGGACCTTCTGGCAGCATTCCGAGGGGCCGCCCGACTACGACCGCGAGGCGGATGTCCCCTTCCGCGAACGGCTGGACCGCGACGGCGCCCGCTGGGAACGGATGCAGGACACGGCAAACGCCAACAGGCCTGCGGGAATGCCGCCGGTCTACATGATCCCCGGTCACCGTCTGATGATGCGGATCCACGACGACATCGCGGCGGGAAACGCCCCCGGCCTGACCTCGATCGGCGACATCTTCGCCGACGACATCCATCTGAACGCCAAGGGCCAGTACGCGATCACCTGCCTTGTCTACGCGGTGATCTACCAGCGCAACCCGCGCGAGCTGCCTGACCGCCTGGCCGAGCCGGACGCCGCGATGAGCGCGGCGACGGCGCGCTATTTCAAGACGATCGCCTGGGAGGTCGCCACGGGCTATCCGCGCAGCGGCGTACCGGGGCCGTGAGCGGTGCGGGATCGCCGGACCGTCGCGCGCGCGGTAAGGCATTGTCTCCCTTCCGGCGACACTTAAAGGGCACAAGCGATTGCACCTGCCCCGCGGAAGGCAGTATCTTGCCGCCGGTTGCGACCGCCGCAGGGCGGTGAGACTTTTCGACCAAGTTGGTGTTCATGCGCATTCTGAGCCATCGCGGATTCTGGCTGGAACCGGCCGAGAAGAACGCGCCCGCGGCCTTCGAGAGGTCCTTCGGCGCGGGTTTCGGAACCGAGACGGATATCCGCGACCTGGACGGCACGCTGGTCATCGCCCACGATCCGCCACGCCAGGGTGCTCTGACCGCCGAGGCGATGTTCCGGATGCACCGCGCCGCCGATCCGTCGCTGCCGCTGGCCCTGAACGTCAAGGCCGACGGGCTGCAACCGATGCTGGCCGGCCTTCTCGAACGCTTCGCCCCGTCCGAGGCCTTCGTCTTCGACATGTCGATCCCCGACATGCTGCACTGGCTGAAGCTCGGCGTTCCTGTCTACACCCGGCTCAGCGACGTGGAGCCCGAGCCGCTGCTGGCCGACCGCGCGGCGGGCATCTGGCTGGACGCGTTCCATTCCGACTGGTGGGACGCCGGAACGATCGGGCGGCAGCTGGACGCCGGCCGCCGCGTCTGCATCGTCTCGCCCGACCTGCACCGCCGCGACCACCGGCGGGTCTGGGACATGCTGGCCGAGGCGGACGGCGTGACCGGGACCGACGACGTGATGCTCTGCACCGATTTCCCGCAAGACGCGAAGGAGTTCTTCGGACGTGGCGATTAAAGCTGTTGTCTTCGACATGGACGGCGTCCTCATCGACGCCAAGGACTGGCACTACGAGGCGCTGAACCAGGCGCTGGAGTATTTCGGCTACACGATCTCTCGCGCCGACCACCTGTCGACCTTCGACGGGCTGCCCACCCGCCGCAAGCTCGAGATGCTGTCGCAGGAACGCGGGCTGCCGCGCGGGCTGCACGGGTTCCTGAGCGACCTCAAGCAGCAGTACACCGTCGATCTTGTCCACCTGCGCTGCAAGCCGATGTTCGTGCACGAATACGCTCTGTCGAACCTGAAGGCGCGCGGCTACAAGCTGGGGCTGGGCTCGAACTCGATCCGCTCCACCTGCGAGCTGATGATGGAGAAGAGCAGCCTTGCGGCCTATCTCGACGTCATCGTCAGCAACGAGGACGTGAAGAAGGCCAAGCCCCACCCCGACATCTACCTCAAGGCCGCCGAGGACCTGGGCGTGACGCCCGCGGAGTGCCTTGTGGTCGAGGACAACGAGAACGGCATCAAGTCGGCCGAGGCGGCGGGCTGCCACCTTCTGGTGGTCAACACGGTCCACGACGTGCAGCTTGACCGGATCCTGCAGGCGATCCGCCATGCCGAGGAGGCCGCGCCATGAAGATCCTGATCCCGATGGGCGGCAGCGACGAGGCCTTCCGCCAGCACGGCTATGCCTATGCCAAGCCGCTGGTCGAGATCGCGGGCCGGCCGCTGGTGCAGCACGCGTTCGACCCGTTGCGGCAATTCGCGGACGCGCGGGCGATCTTCGTGATCCGCAAGGAGGACGACCTGCGCTTTCACCTGGGCGATGTGCTGCGGCTGCTCGACCCGCCCGCGACCGTGATCCGGGCCGACGGCCCGACGGCCGGGGCCGCCTGCACTGCGCTTCTGGCGATCGAGCACATCGACAACGATGACGAGCTTCTGATTGCCAACGGCGACCAGATCCTGGCTTTCGACGTCGAGACGACGGTGGCCCGCTTCCGCGCCCGCGGCCTTGACGCCGCGACGGTGGTCTTCGACTCGGTTCACCCGCGCTGGTCCTTCGTCAAGACCGACGCCGACGACATGGTGATCGAGGCCGCCGAGAAACGCCCGATCAGCCGCAACGCCACCGCCGGGGTCTACTACTTCCGGCAGGGCCGCCTGTTCGTCGAAGCCGCCAAGGCGATGATCCGCAAGGGCGCAAGCGTCAACGGGGGCTTCTTCGTCTGCCCCAGCCTGAACGAACTGGTGCTGGCGCAGAAGCGGGTGGGGGTAGAGCGGATCGAGCGTGCGCAGTACATTTCGCTCGCCACGCCGCAGGCGGTCGAAGAGTACGAGCAGATGCTCAAGGCCAGGGTCTGAAGGGAACAGGATGCAACTGCACAAACTGTCCGAGATGACCAAGGGCTGGTTCGTCGGCGATTTCTCACC
>JALORM010000320.1 GCA_025458985.1 Paracoccaceae bacterium
CTGGTCGACGCCGAGGCGAACCAGATCGCCCACCAGCTCTGGCACGAGGAACACCCCGAGGACCACGGCCACAACCACGGCGCCATCGAGCCGACCGCCGAACACCGGTCGCTCGCCGAGCGCCGGGTCCGCCTCGGCCTGCTTCTGGCCGACATCGGCACCCGCGCCGAGGTGAAGGTCACCGATGCCGAAATGGCGCAGGCGGTGATGGCGCAGGCCCGTCAGTACCCCGGGCAGGAGCGCGCCTTCTTCGAATTCGTGCAGAAGAACGCCCAGGCCCAGCAATCGATCCGCGCCCCGCTGTTCGAGGACAAGGTCGTGGACCATATCTTCGGGCTCGCCAAGGTGACCGAGAAGAAGGCCAGCAAGGACGAGCTGAAGAAGGCTGTCGACAAGCTCGACGAGCTCTGACCCGGTCCGGCGCGCCCGATCCTTCTGGCGAAGGATCGGGGCGAGGACAGGCCGCCGCGGCCGCGGGTCCGATCCTTCTGGCGAAGGATCGCCCGGTGGCGGAGGCGTCCAAGGTCGACCGACGGTCCGCCTCGTCGACCCGCGCGCCTGAATCCGGCCGTAGACGAGCGTTGGCGGGACCGGCGTCGTCCGTCAGGGAAACTGGCCGTGCACCGCGTTGATCGCGGCCTGGTTCACCGTCACCCCTCCGGAATTCTCCAGCGCGGTGATGAACCCGTTCAGCATGTCCTGGGCGATGCCCTGGGCGGCCGCGGTGCCGAACGCCGTCCGGGCCGCCGCCGCCTCCGGGGTGTCGGGGCTCTCGGGCGTCACCGCGACGACCTCCAGCAGATGCACCCGCCCGTCGGGGTCAGAGGCGATGACGATCCCGCCTGGTTCCAGCCCGAACGCGTCGGCAACCAGCCCCTCGGGCGCGCCGTCGAGGAAGCTGTCGCGTCCGATGCCGTCCCGCGCATCCGGCGCGTGGCCGAGGCTCTCCCAGCTTTCGCCCGCCGCGCGCGCTGCCTTCAGCTCTTCCGCCATTTCGACCAGGCGCGCCTGCGTCTCGGCGCGCGCCCAGTCCTCGGCGACGCGGTCGCGGACCTCGTCGAGCGGCATCAGCGCCGGTTCCAGCGTGGCGTCGAGCCGCAGCGCCGCAAGCCCGCCGTCCTCCAGCTGGAAAAGCTGCGGGAAGGACTCGGTGGTAACCGCCGCTGCCGCGTCGCGGAAGGCGGCATAGGCGGCCACCCCGTCGGCGGTGTCGGGCGCGACTTCGATGGTCCCGATCTCCATGGCGGTCGCGTCTGCGATGTCCTCGAGCGTGTTGCCAGCCGCCAGCAGGTTCTCGATCTCCTCGCGCAGGGCATCGACCTGCGCCCGGGCGCGGCCGCGGGCCAGTTCCTCGCGCAGATCGTCGCGCACGTCCTCGAACGGCGTCTCCTGGGCGGGCAGCACCGCATTCACCCGGAACAGAGCCGGGCCGAGGTCGGTCTCGACCGGACCGACGACACCCGCGCTGTTCAGCGCGAAGACCGCGGCGCCGGCTGCGCCGAGCTGCGCCTCGCTCACATCGCCGAGGTCGACGTCGATCAGCGACAGGCCGCGGCCGGTCACCAGCGCGTCGAAGGTGGTGTCGCCCGCGTCGAGCGCGGCCTTCGCCGCCTCGGCCGCCGCGGCATCGGGAAAGACCAGCCGTTCGACCAGGCGCCGTTCGGCCAGGTTGTATTCGGCCGCGCGCTCGTCGTAGAGCGCGCGGATCTCGGTCTCGTCGACCGTCACCTCGTCGATCAGCGCCTCGGGCGTCAGCACGACATAGGTGATCTGCTTGCGCTCGGGCCGGGTGTAGGCGGCAAGGTCTGCCTCGTAGGCGGCCTGGAGTTCGGCCTCGGTCGGGGCAGGGGTCTCGCCCTCCAGGACGCCGGCGTCGAGCGTCAGCCACAGCACGTCGCGCCGCTCGCCCGCGAAGGCGGCCAGCGCCTCGACCTGGGTGACCGGCGGCTCGACCCCGGCCAGCACCGCGGCGCTGACCAGCCCCGTGGCTGCGTCGGCGCGGATATTCTCCTCGAAGTCGGACTCGGTCAGGCCGCTGCGGCGGATCACTTCGGCATAGGCCTCGCGATCGAAGGTGCCGTCGAGGCCCCTGAAGGCGGGCGTCGCCACGACCTGCCGGCCCACCGCCTCGTCGCCGACCGAGATGCCGAGCCGCTGCGTCTCGTGCTCCAGCGCGGCGCCTCCGATCAGCTGGCGGCGCACCCGCTCGGAGATGCGCTGCCCGGTGGGCGAGGCCAGCGGCACCGGCTGACCGGTCTCGGCCTGCTGCGCCCTGAGCTCGGTCTGGAGCGCCAGGTAGTACTCCTGCACCGGGATCTCCACGTCGCCGACGCTGCCGATCGAGCGCACCGATCCGCCGAAATTGCCGATCCCGAATCCGCCGAGCGCCAGGACCAGAAGCCCCAGCACGGCCCAGACGACGATGTTCGACTTCTTTTTCGGCTTCTCGGCCATTCCGGTCTCCTCCGTCCGCCTTCCCGCGCCCTTCCTCTACGGCGCTTGGCCCTGCGGGGCAAGGCGTCAGGGTGCGAAGTCCGCAAGGCGCGCGAACAGCGCCGCGATCCCGTCCCGGTCGGCATTGGCGAAGGCGATCCGCACCTCGCGCGCGCCGGACGGATCGTCGGCGGGCCGGAACATCGTGCCGGGCAACAGAAGGATGGATTGGTCCTCGACGAGCCGGCGCGCGAGCGCGGGCGAGGGCAGGGCGTAGTCGTGCTCGGCATAGGCGAAGTATGCGCCGCAGCCCAGCAGCCGCCAGTGCGCAAGCGCGGGGAACCCCGCCTCGATCGCCGCGCGTCGGGCGAGGATCTCGGCGCGTTCTCCCGCCAGCCACTGGCGCAGGTTGCGCATCCCCCAGAGCGCCCCGATCTGGCCGAGCTGCGCGGGGCAGATGGTGACGGTGTCGAGGAACTTCTCGACCTCGGCCAGCCGCGCCTCGGACGCGACCATCGCGCCGACCCGGTGCCCGGTCAGCCGGTACGCCTTCGAGAAGGAGTAGAGCTGGATCAGCGTGTCGTCCCAGTCGGGATCGGCAAAGAGGTCGTGCGGCGCGCCCGTGCGGCTGTCGAAGTCGCGGTAGGTCTCGTCGACGATGAGCGCGAGGCCGCGGGCGCGGGCCAGCTCGAGAAACCCGCGCAGCGTCTCGGCGGGGTATTCCGCGCCGCCGGGGTTGTTCGGGCTGACCAGCACCAGCGCGCGGGTCCGCGGCGTGACCAGCCGGGCGGCCGCCTCGGCCTCGGGCACCAGCCCCGGACCGGCGGGCAGCGGCACCGCGGTGACCCCCGCCATCTCCAGCCACATCTTGTGGTTGAAGTACCAGGGCGTGGGCAGGATCACTTCATCCCCGGCACCGGCCAGCGTCGCCATCGCCGCCGCGAAGGCCTCGTTGCAGCCCGAGGTGATCGCGACCTGACCGGCCGCCACGCGGCCGCCATAGACGGCCGACCAGTCCCCGGCCACCTGCTC
>JALORM010000015.1 GCA_025458985.1 Paracoccaceae bacterium
CTCGCCATCCGCGTGGCGCTCGACGAGGTACCGGTGCTGACCTCGGTCGCGTGGCGCGTGGCTCCGGCTGCGGCGGCGCTCTGGCTCTGGGTGCGGCTTCGCCGGCTGCCGGTGCCGCGGGGGGCGAGGGTTTGGGCGGCATTCCTGGTCATGGGCCTGCTCAACAACGCCCTGCCTTTCACGTTGATGGCCTGGGCGCAGCTGCACATCGAAACCGGCCTGACCGCGATCCTGAACGCCTCGACCGCGATCTTCGGTCTGCTCTTCGCCGCGCTGGCCTTCGGCGACGAGCGCCTGGCCGCGCGGAAGGCCGGGGGCGTGGCGCTGGGCTTTGCGGGAGTGGTGGCGGCGATCGGACCCGATGCGCTCACGGGGCTGGACCTGCGCTCGGCCGCGCAGCTGGCGGTCCTGGGAGGCACGGTCTGCTATGCGCTGGCCGGTCTGTGGGCACGGGCGCGGCTGTCTGGGCTGGCACCGGAAGTTGCGGCGGCCGGGATGCTGACCGGCTCGACGCTCATCTGCGTGCCCTTGGCGCTGCTGGTCGACGGCTGGCCCGACCTCGCGCTCGCGCCCGCCACATGGGCCGGGGTCGGCTACTACGCCCTCATCTCGACCGCGTTCGCCTACCTGCTCTACTACCGCGTCCTCGCCATGGCGGGTTCGGCAAACCTGCTTTTCGTCACGCTTGTCATTCCGCCCGTCGCCATTGCCCTCGGGGCCGCTGTCCGGGGCGAGGCGCTGGCGCCCGGTGCGTTCCTCGGGCTCGGGCTCCTCGCCGCGGGCCTCGGGCTGCTCGACGGGCGGCTCGGGCGGCGGCGTCATGCGCCCGAAGGCGGCGCGTCGCTCAAGACCCCGCGGTGAAGTCCCGCGCCAGCAGACCCATGAGCAGGTCGTCCGCCCATTCCCCGGTAGACAGCCGCGCACTTTCACGCTCGCGACCCTCTTCGACGAAACCGCAGGCGCGGTAGCACCGGATCGCGCGTGCATTCATGGCCAGCACCCGGACGCTCACGCGGTGCAGCTCCAGAGGCCCGAAGGCTTCTGCCAGCGCAAGCCTGATGGCGCGGCGTCCGATCCCCCGGCCAAGATCGCCGTCCCGCAGCAGACCGACCGCAAGGCCCGCGCGACGGTCCTCCATGTTCAGCGAATGGAGCCGCACCTGACCCGCCACGCGCCCATCGGCCTCGATGACCCACGCCAGCGGATCGGCGGCGACCCGCTCGACCCAAGCGCGGGCCCTGGCCTCGGTCATCGGCGTCGCGCGGGAGGGATCGACCCCATAGCCACGCAGCACCTCGGGCGCGGGCTCCGCATCCACAACCTCGATCCAGTCCTCCGCGCGGGGGGCACGAAGGCGGACGGGAAAAGCCATCGCCTACCGCGACCTGAACAGACCGCCGAGGATGCCACGGACGATGCGCCGGCCCGTGGTGCCGGTCAGTTCCTTCACTACGGACTGCGTCAGCGCTTCGGCGAAGCTCTTTTCCTGGCGGCTGCCGCTGCTGCGCGTCGTGGTGCGGCGGGCCGGCTCCGCGCCGCCGTCCCAGCGGCGGGCGTTCTGGAACTCGCGCTCCTTCGCCTGGGCCTCGGCCGCCTCGGCCGCCTCGGCCTCGCGCGCGGCCGCGTCGGCACGGGCACGCAGCATCTCGAAGGCGCTTTCGCGGTCGATCGCGCGCTCGTACTTGCCCGAGACAGGCGAAGCGGCGATCACCGCCCGCCGCTCGTCTTCAGTGATCGGGCCCAGTTGCGAGGAAGGCGGCCGCACCAAGGTGCGTTCGACGACGCTCGGCGCGCCCTTGGCCTCGAGGAACGAGGTGACCGCCTCGCCGGTGCCGACCTCCTTGATCGCGTCCTCGGTCGCGAACCGTGCGTTCGGTCTGTAGGTTTCGGCGGCGCGGCGCAGATCCTGCTGGTCCTTTGGCGTGAAGGCCCTGAGCGCGTGTTGAACGCGGTTGCCGAGCTGGCCGAGGATGTCGTCGGGCACATCCGCCGGGTTCTGGGTGATGAAGTAGACGCCGACGCCCTTCGAACGGATCAGGCGGGCCACCTGCTCGACCTTGTCGACCAACGCCTTCGGGGCATCGTCGAATAGCAGGTGCGCCTCGTCGAAGAAGAAGACGAGCTTCGGGCGGTCGGGATCGCCCACCTCGGGCAGCGTCTCGAACAGCTCGGACAAAAGCCAGAGAAGGAACGTGGCATAGAGTCGGGGCGAGGCCATCAGCTTGTCGGCCGCGATGATGTTGACCCGACCCCGGCCCGACGGATCCACTGCCATCATGTCGAACAGGTCGAGCGCCGGTTCGCCGAAGAACTTCGCCCCGCCCTGGTTCTCGAGGACGAGGAGACGGCGCTGGATCGTTCCGATCGAGGCCGCCGCGACGTTGCCATATCGCAGGGTAAGCTGGTCGGCGTTCTCGCCCACCCAGACCAGCAGCGCCTGGAGATCCTTGAGATCGAGAAGCGGCAGGCCCTCTTCGTCTGCCACGCGGAAAGCAACGTTCAGCACGCCCTCCTGTGCCTCGGAAAGCTCCAGCAGGCGCGACAGGAGAAGCGGGCCCATCTCGGCGATCGTCGTGCGCACGGGATGGCCCTGCTCGCCAAAGAGGTCCCAGAAGGTGACGGGAAACCCCTGGTAGACGAGATCGAGCCCGATGGTCGCCGCGCGCTTCATGAAGGGCAGGTGCAGCTTGTGCGTTTCGGAGCCGGCCTTGGCGAGGCCCGACAGGTCGCCCTTGATGTCCGCCATCACGACCGGCACGCCGGCGGCAGAGAAGCCCTCGGCAAGGATCTGCAGGGTCACCGTCTTGCCGGTGCCGGTCGCGCCGGCGACCAGGCCGTGGCGATTTCCGTACCTGAGCAGAAGGCGCTGCGGCACGCCGTACCCCTCGCCGCCACCGCCGACGAAAATCCCCTCGTCCATCGCTCGCCTCCTACCACGGTTCGCGGCGAGAATACATGCAAAACCCCTGCGTGCCAGAGGCGATGCGCGCTCGACGGGGTGCGGCTGCGGCATGCCGGTGCGGGCGGAACACTGCTGGCATCCGGACGATCCGGCGCGCCGCGTGGCCCCCCTACGCTTCCTGTCCGGTAAACCGAGATTCCCGGTTGACGCATCGGATTAAAGCCCGTAGCGTCCGGCCCAATAACTAAGTCGGCCAGTCCGACGGGGAGACAAGGAATAGAGGAAAAGGGCCCCGCAAGGGCCCTTTTTCATGTCCCGCGCGGGCAGCCGCCGGTGCCCGAAATGCGGGCCTGACACTGCAGCTGGGGCGTGCTAAGGCACCGCCCGAAACTTTCCGACACCAAGGACTCCGGACCAACCATGTCGATCTTCCGCATCGCAATGACGCTTGCCCTTGCAACGCTGCTCGTCTCCGCCCCGGCCCGGGCACAGCAGGCGCCTGCCGAAGGGCAGCCGGCCGCCGAAGACGGCGCCACGGAACAGGCCCCGGCTGCCGACGGGGCGGCGTCCGATGCGGGCGGGCTTTCGATGGGCGAACCGGTCGCATCGGACGGCGGCGAGATTGGCACGCCCTACGTGAAGGAGGAACACGGCTCCTGGCAGATCCGCTGCATCCGCACGCCATCGGGTGTGGATCCCTGCCAGCTCTACCAGCTGCTGCGCGACGACGAAGGCAACCCGGTGTCCGAGTTCTCGCTGTTCCCGCTGACGCCACCTCAGGGCGATGCCGTGGCGGGCGGCAACATCATCACGCCGCTCGAGACCCTGCTGACCCAGGCCGTCACCATGCAGATCGACACGGGCGAACCTCGTCGCTACCCGTTCACGTTCTGCACCACCGCCGGCTGCTTCGCCCGCATCGGCTACAGCGCTGCGGACATCGACCGTTTCAAGCGCGGTCGCAGCGCAACCGTCTCGATCGTGCCTCTGGTCGCCCCCGACCAGAGGATTTCGCTTTCGGTCTCGCTCACGGGGTTCACAGCGGGTTACGACGCGCTTTCGGCGCTGATTGCCGAACAGGCGGCCGCTGCGCAGGCCGAAGGCGCAGATGCCGGCGAGGGTGAGGGCGAGGGCGCCGCAACCGGCGACGGCAACTGACGCCGCCCCTGGCGTCAGCCCGGACGGCCTTACGCGGGCAAACGCGCAAGGCCGCCACCGTCGCCCGGTAGAGCGCCAGCAGCGGACGTACTGACCTCAGGGGGACCCGTGGTGAGGCGGCACGCCTCGCCAGAAGCGCCGTGCCGCCGGTCCGGGAACGCGGGAAGCGCCGAGTACCCCGGTCAATAGCGGACCATGCGTGACACGTCGACCGAACAACGCGGCACTTTCCGCCCGCCCCACAAGGACGCTGACCTAGGCTACTCGGCGTCGCGGAACAGCTGGTCCATGGTGATCGACGGCTGATCGCAGCCCGCCTCGCCGACGATCCGCGCCGGCACACCCGCCACCGTCTTGCACGGCGGAACCGGGTGCAGAACCACCGAACCCGCGGCGATGCGGCTGCAATGGCCGATCTCGATGTTGCCCAGAACCTTGGCGCCGGCTCCGATCAGGACGCCGTTGCCGATCTTCGGATGACGGTCCCCGTCCTCCTTGCCCGTGCCGCCAAGCGTCACCGAATGCAGCATGGACACGTTGTCGCCGACGACAGCCGTCTCACCGATCACGATCGAATGCGCATGATCGATCATGATCCCCTTGCCAAGCCTCGCTGCCGGATGGATGTCCACCCCGAAGTGTTCCGAGATGCGCATCTGGAGGAAGTACGCGAGATCGCGCCGCCCCTCGGTCCAGAGCCAATGGGATACCCTGTAGGCCTGAACCGCCTGATAGCCCTTGAAGTAGAGCAGCGGCTGCAGGAAGCGGTGGCAAGCGGGATCGCGCTCGTAGACGGCGACGAGGTCCGCGCGGGCCGACTGGCCGAGTCGGGGGTCCGAGGCGTAGGCCTCCATCGCGATCTCGTTGAGAAGCTGCTCACCCATCTCGCCGGAGGACAGCTTCAGCGCAATCCGGTAGGCAAGCGCCCGCTCCATCGTCGCATGGTGCAGAACGCTTGAATGCAGCAATCCGCCCAGCAGCGGCTCCTCGCGGATCGCCGCCTCGGCCTCCTCGGTGATCCGGGACCAGACCGGATCGAGGCTTGCTAACTGAACGCGTGTCTTTGCCATCGTCCGCTCCTCCGATCCGGTACCTCTATACCAGATAGGGGCGCCAGGTCACGCGCCAAGCGGTGACCCTTCGGATCACGTTCCGGAATGGATTCGTCCGCGGTGGACCAGAATGGCATCGAGGACGACGGCAAGGCAGCTGAGGTAGTCGGTGTCCGAAAGGGACCGGGGTTCGGCCAGCACTCGGCCCCGTGCTGCACCCTCGAGCGTGCCGTTGCCCCAAAGAGGGTGCGACCGTCCGACCCGCTTGCGGTAGCGGTCCGCGGCTTCGGTTTCGGAAACAAGGCGCGCCGCTTCCGCGGCGCGGGCAGGCGCAGGCAGCGCCAGCAGCGCCCGCGCCGCGGTCGAGAGGTCGGAAGGCGCGATGTGCCGCATCACGCCGGACGGGGCAGACCGATGGTCGCGTAGTGAACGGCGAAGCGCACCGTCCCGCCGCCGCCGAAGGTTCCGCCCTCGGCCGTCAACAGAAGTGCTGTCGGCGCATAGTAGGCCTGCGGCGACCCGGTAAGCCCGCGAACCCAGGCACCCTCGCCCGATCCCAGCCCCGTGCCGTAGCGATCATCCGACCCGGCAACCCCCAGGCGCCACGACGACAGCGTGCCCGTGATGTCCGAAAGCACCCGTCCCGTCACGCCAAACACCACCGCATTGCCGGGGATCTCGGCTGCGGTCGCCGAGCTTGTTCCGGCCGTGATGGAATGATCGAATTCCCGCACCGCAAGTGCAAATGCCGACCCGCCCGGCGCAACCGCGACCGCGTTCTCGGCCCAGTCCGTGCCGTCGTAGAGCACGTGCAGGCTCTCGGCTGCCACGAAGGCGCGCCAGCCTGCCCGGGCGGTCAGGAATATCCAGCCGCCGTTCTGCCGCACGGCGATCCGGCCGCCCTGCCCGGCCCAGGCGTTCACCGCGCCGGCCGGAACCAGGTACGCATCCCCATCCGGCGCGGCCGTCGGCGGCAAGGTCAGCGTCCGCGACAGGACGGAAAGCTGCACGGCAGCGTCAAGACGGCCGAGCGCCTCGTTGACCGTCACATGCTTCTGCGCCTGAGAGGGGGACAGAAGCGGAAGCGCAAGATTGGGAGTGTCAGGCATCGATGATGATCCTCGTGTAGGGGCCGGGGCCGAACGTCTGCGAGACCTGGGCGATTTCGATCGCGAAGCCCGGCGCGGCCGCGTCAGCGGCCTGCGCCGCCGCGGTGTAGATGTAGGCCGGCGTCGTGACAGATGCCTCACGCAGGATCGTGGCCGTCTGGACGACCCGAACCGCGTAGAGCTCGCCCTCCTCGCCCAAGGGAACTTCGACCGATGCCCAGCTGTCGCCATCGATCCGGGTGCGCCGGATCCAGGTCACCGCAAGGTCGCCGTTTGGCAGTCGCGCTGCGCGGAGATGTGCAGGGGCGTAGGGCCGCAGTCCGGCCCCGTCGAACGCCTCGACTACCTCGACGAACGAGGGGTCGTCGTTGGTACGTTGCCCGGGCCCGATACGATAGCTCCGCACCAGGCCCCGCGCCGAGACCGGCAGGTCGATCTGCTCCAGCGCGCCGTTGACCAGCACGAAGCTGCTGCCCGCCGGCCACTCCTCGGGCATCAGCCCATCCGTGCCGAGCTGCCCACGCAGACGGACCGACAGCTCGTAGACACCCGGCGCCACCAGCTCGGCGTCGCGAAACTGGAAAAGTTCCCAGTTGGCGGCCGATCCATCGCCGATCGCCGCGAGGTTGGCGCCGGCAAGCAGCGCCGCCTCTGTGGCCGAGGCGAGCGTACCCGATCCGATCCGCACCCGAAGAGGCTCACCCCGGTCGACAAGACCGGAGATTGCGGCTGGCAGAACGGTCTCGGTCACGCCAACCACGGCGCCCTGCCCGATCAGCGTGTTCAACTCGTATCCGGCGTCGCCGGTCGCCGACGAATAGACCGCCACGCTGCCGGGCCAGGGGTCGGCAGCCACCGCCAGGTGCGGGGCGTGCGGCACCTCGACCCCCGTCAGCAGCGGCAGGTCCAGGAATTGCGGATAGACCGGCAGCGGCGGCGCGAAGGGCCTGAGCCCCGCGTTCTCCTCGACCGCATCGCTCGGGACCTGGGTCTCGGCCTCGACCCTCACCGCCTCGATCAGGCTCGCGCCCGCCTGCTCCACGCGGTCGATCCGGTAGGTCGCGCTGGTATCGCCGACAAGCAGGCGCACCACGTCGCCTGCACCCGTCGCCAGCGCCGAAGGCGGCAGGGCGAAGCGAACCGCGTCGCGGGCTACCCGCGACTCGGCCAGCCACCGCTCGACGATCGCGCGCCCTTCGGCCACGGTCAGCACCAGCGGAAGCTCCGAGGTCGAAACAGACAGCGTCCGCTCGTCGGGAAAGATCGCTTCGGCGGTGCGGGCCTCATAGTCCCCGTCCGCCTCGACATGCGTCAGCCTGACGCGCCCCGCGACCTCGGCCGCAGGGGCACGCACCGTCTCGATCGTCCCCCGCTGCTCGTCGGTCATCGCAAGATCATCGGGAACGATGTCCCGATCAGGGCGCCTGCCGCGGTTGCGGAAGATCAGTATGCCGTCGCGCTCGATTGCCTCGAAGCCGTAGGCCAGCATCAGGGGCTGCAGCACGGCACGCGCCCCGTCGACGTCCGACACGGAATAGCCGCGCACAAGCCCGAAAAGTCCCTCGACGTCGACCTCGTCGACCCCGGACCGGCCGCAGATCTCGGCCACGACGCTTCCCAGCGCCTGCGCGCTTGTCCGCCCGTTCAGCCAGTGGCCGCGGCGGTAGTTGCCCGCATCCGTCCACAGGTCCGACAAGGCCGGAAACTGCGGGAACGGCCGGGCATCCCATGCCCAGGCATGGGCGCGCGCAAGGTCGATCATCGGGCCGCCATAGACGTCCGAAACCGGATTCACCCCGGGCTCGCCCCAATGGCCCAGCACGGCCCTGTAGTATTGCGCCTGGATCAGGTCGTCGCGGGTGCCGTTCGAGAACCGGGGCAGCGCCGATTCCGATGACTTCGCGTCCAGGAACTTGTTCGGCTCGTTCGTCGCCTTGTCCAGCGCAGGGCAGCCCAGCTCGGTGAACCAGACCGGTTTCGACCGCGGCACCCAGGCCGTGGGCGACGGCTGCCGCACTCCGCCGATCCGCTCGTGGTGCGGGTTGCTCCACCAGCTTCGGATGTCCTTGTATCGGAAGATCCATGGCTCGCCATAAGCGCCATCCTCGATCGGAAGGCGAACCTGAAAGGCGCGGCCCGCCTCCGAGTCATAGTACCAGTCGTATCCCTCGCCGCCCTCGACATTGGCGCGCAGGTAGTCGAGCGCATAGATCGATCCAAAGGACGCATCCGCATGGTCGTCGCCGTCCCGCCAATCGGACACCGGCATGTAGTTGTCGATGCCGATGAAATCGATGTTGGGGTCGGACCAGAGCGGATCGAGATGGAAGTAGACGTTGCCGGACCCGTCCTGCGGCTGGTAGCCGAAGTACTCGGTCCAGTCGGCGGCATAGCCGATCCGAGTTGCGGGCCCGAGGATCGACCGCACGTCTGCGGCAAGCGTCTTCAGCGCCGCGACGGCCGGGAAGGTCCCGCCCGGGCCGCGAATCTGTGTGAGCCCGCGCATCTCCGACCCGATGCAGAACGCATCCACCCCCCCCGCCGCCACGCAGAGATGGGCATAGTGCAGGATCATCCGGCGCAGGCCCCAGTCGGCCGGTCCCGTGTAGGTGACACCCGAAGGCCCGGTCACGAACTGGTTGGGCTGGGCTGTGCCGAAGAAGGCCGCCACTTCCGCCACTGCGGCCGCGGAACCGTCGGGCGACCCGGCAAGGCCGGGCGCAAGCGACGTCGTGATCCGCCCGCGCCAGGGAAGCGCCGGCTGGCCGGTGCCGCCGGTCAGCGGATCGGGCAGCAGGTTGCCGGGCAACTGCTCCATCAGCAGGAACGGATAGAACACGGCCTTCTGTCCGCGTTCGCGGATCGAGATGAGCGCCTCCATCACCGAGCGGTCGGCCGGCGTGCCGCCGTAGATCGACGCACCGTCCAGCTGCGGAATGACCTGCGCCTGCGCCCGCGTCACGCCCGAGACCTGCCAGGGCATGCCAACCCCGTCGACTTGGGTCTGCTCGACCTTCGGTCGGATCTCGCAGCTTGCGCAGCGCAGGTCGTTGGCGAACCACGAGACCACCGTCACCACCGACTGAACCTGCGGCAGCTCATCGGCCAGCGCATCCATCGACACGGTGAAGTCAGTCCCCCCGGCCGAGGCATGCACGTTGGCCGTGCGATTCACCCCAGGGGCCTCCGAGTAGTGCACCGGCGTCGTGGCCAGCAGGTATTCACCCGTGCCCGGAACGAGGGCGACGCCCTGCAGCAGGTCGCGCAGCCCGGCCGGCGCACCGGATCCGCCCCTGGCGGGCCGCACGACCTCGAAGGTCATCTGCGGAATCCGGTTCCCGAACGGGGTCAGGTCGAGGTCCTCGAAGACCACGTAGGCGATGCCGCGATAGGCCGGCGCGAAGGCAGCGCCCTCCACGGCCGCGATCTTGGGGTCGGGAAGCTGGTCCTCGCTGCCGGCGTAAACCCGCATGTTGAGCATATCACGGGCGACCTCCACTCCGTCGGCCCAGATCCGGCCCACGCGCGTGATCTCGCCCTCGCAAAGGGCCACCGCCATGCTGATGCTGTAGGAATAGCTGCGCGTCTCCGGCTGCTTCGGGGCACCCTTTCCCGATCCGCCGCTGCGCGACACGGTCTCCAGGAAGCGTGTCGCCCAGATCACCTGTCCGGCAACCCGCGTCCGGCCCCACACCTGACCGACCGGCGCGCCCTCGCTTGCGCCCATCAGGCGGAACCGCTCGACCTTGCCGGTCTCGACCACGCCCGACCCCGTGCCGAGCAACTTCTGGTCGATCACGCGCCCGACCGTGGCACCCACCGCCCGGCCGATGACCGCGGCAGACAGGCCCAGGACGCTGCCGCCGATGCTGCCGCCGACGGCGGCGCCCACCGCGGAAAGTACGATCGTTGCCATCAGCGAACCTCCTCGGGAAATGCGAACCGCGCCGCGATCCGCCGCGCCCATGGCGCCGACAGCGGACTCTCGACCACCCCGTGGCCTGAGTAGGAATGTACGAAGCTCGCGGCTCCGCCGCTGCCGGCGGCGATCCCGAGATGCTTGGCCACCGTCCCGTCCCGCATCCGGAACAGGATGACATCGCCGTGGTCGGGCACGCGGCCCGGCCGCGGCACCAGGTGCCGCAGCGCAGCCTGCCACAGGACTTCCTCGCGCCCCGGCTCGGCCCAGTCGGCCGTATAGGCCGGCACCGCCTCGGGCTCGGCCCCGTAGAGCTCGCGCCAGACCCCCCGGATCAGCCCCAGGCAATCCGCCCCCGCCCCCTTGGTGGCCGCCTGGTGACGGTAGGGCGTTCCGATCCAGCCGCGGGCGGCGGTGACGGCGCGGTCGGCCAGCGCACTCATGCGCGCACGTTCCGGCTGCCGCCCGTATTCGCGGCCGAACGGACGGGATAGCTCATCAGCCAGTCTTCGCCCGGGATGTCGGGAAATCCGCGGAAATTGAGGAAGTTCTGGAACTTCAGCCTGCAGGTGTCCGCCCGCTTGTCGCAGCCCGCCTCGATCCGCACCATGTCGCCCGGCGCGATCGGCAAGGCGATTGCCTCCCACAACTCGATCTGGCGGCCGCCGCCGGTCGCCCGGTCATTCTTCACGACGCCCACCAGACCCTCCGCGCGCCCGCTCAGCACCCGGAACCGCCCGCGCTCGAACCAGCGGTCGTCGAAACCCGCGACCGACGCAAAGCGGAAGATGCGGCGGTCCTCGACCACCTCGACCGATCGCTCGGTCGCATAGCCCGGGGTCGTGAGGTCGAACCGGCAACCGGCATCGCCCAGGATCGCGGCGCACTGCTTCTGGTAGACCCGGCCCTGGGGCTGGTTCAGCGCCTCGGTAAGCCCGCGCAACTCGGCTTCGAACGCGCCGCCCGCCCGCGCCACCTCGCCGACGGTGCCGCGGAACTGCAGCACGCGGTCGCCGACCTCTGCCCAGTTGACCAGCCAGGCCCGCACCTCGGCATTGTCGTAGCGCCCTGCGAGGATGTCCTCCTCCGTCAGGCTCGCATCCGACAGCGCCCCCAGCGCCTCGCTGTTGTCGACAGACAGCCCGGTCGTCTGCTGCAGCGCCCGCGCGGTCAGACCGGTGTCGGCCCGGAACTCGATGCCCTCGAACGACAGCGTCCGGTCGTGATCGGTGAACCCGAACACCTGCCCGTCGGTCCGCACCAACGCCCAGCACCGGCAGACCGTGGTCGCACCGCTGGCAAGGTGCGCGGCAAAGCTCTCGGAAAGCGGCATCAGACCCGCACCTCCACCACCGGCACCGTCGGCACCTCACCCGCCTGGAAACTCGCGACCGAGGTCTGGATGCCGTCTGTGTCGAACCGCACCGGAACGTCGAACTCGAAGCCGGCGCTGACCTCGGCACCGATGTCCGGTGCCTCGAAGAAGGTGACAAGCCCGCGCTCGTAGTCGACCGTGTAGTTGACCGTCTCCACCAGCGCATCGCCGGTCAGGCCGACGCGCACGGTGCCAAGGACCGGCTTCACGATCGGCCGGACATAGTCCTCAAGCCCCGACTGATAGCGCTTGGTCAGCTGGAAGGTCGCCGTCTGCCCGTCGCCTGCGCCGATGATCTGGTCGCGGAAGTCCACCTCGCGCGACGGCAGGCAGGACTTGTAATCCGACCAGTCCTTCCAGCGGAACCCGAACAGGCGCCCGCGCCGTGCCTCGAAGAAGGCGATCAGCGCCTCGACGTCGTCCAGGCTGCGCAGACCGACGCCCGCGTCGTAGCGCCGGCGCGAATGCGCCCAGGGCGTGTTGCGCTCCTCGAAGCCGTTGGCCAGCGTCACCACCTCGGTGCGCCGCTCCGGGCCCCCGACCGAGCCGAAGCTCAGGTTCGCGGGAAACCTGATCTCGTGAAATCCCATGTTCGCTCCTCGCCCTTGGCGCAGGACCGGCGGAGGCGCCGCCTCCGGGCAGCCCCTTCGCCCTGTCCGAATTCCTTGCGGGTGCCGGGGGCCGGTCCGCCCCCGCTCCCGCCATCAGCGGTTGCGCTGTCCGCGGCCAAGCGCGCGCGTCACCTGCGCCGCGATCTGGCCCTGGCTGCGGCGGAACCCCTCGATGTCGGGCGTCGAGATGTTCATCACCACGTTCACCGGGCGTCCTCCGCCGGCCATCTGCACACCCAGACGTCCGTCCGCGCCGCGCGACAGCGGCATGATCGCCTCCGGCCCTGCCTCGCCCATCAGCCCGCGCCCGCCCCGCATCGGGAACATCGTGGGCGCGTTGACGATCCCGCCGTTCGCGAAAGGCACCACGCGCCCCTGGGCAAAGGACCCGCCCTTTGCGAAGGGTAGAAGGCCGCCCACGAAGTTCTCGATCCCGCCCGCGATCAACTGCCCGAAATGCTGCTGCACCGGACGGATCGCTGCCGAATAGGCCGCCTCCGAGATCGACATCGCCACAGACCCGCCACGTCGCGCCCCGTCGCGGCCATCGTGTCGCGCATCCGCGCGAGTTCACCATCAAACGCGGCCGCCACGCCCTGCGCGCCCGAAAGGCTCGCCTCGAGCCCCCGGACCTGATCCTCGAGCCCGTCGAGCCCGTCCACCTCAAGCATCGTCCGTCCC
>JALORM010000321.1 GCA_025458985.1 Paracoccaceae bacterium
GCCATGATCTGGTCGCCGTCGGCCACCGCGCCGGTCTCGTCGATCAGCATGACGCGGTCGGCGTCGCCGTCGAGCGAGATGCCGAGGTCGGCCTGGTGCGCGATCACCGTCTCCACGCAGGCCCGCGTGTCGGTCGACCCGCAACCCTGGTTGATGTTGTGCCCGTCGGGCGACACGCCGACAGGGATGACCTCGGCGCCGAGTTCCCACAGCACCTCGGGCGCGGCGCGGTAGGCCGCGCCATGCGCGCAGTCCACCACCACCTTCAGGCCGCCGAGGTTGAGCCCTCGCGGAAACGTGGTCTTGGCGTATTCCTGATACCGGCCGCGGCCGTCCTCGATCCGCTTGGCGCGGCCGATGTTGCGGGGCAGCGCCGGGGCGATGTCGCCTGCGACGATGGCCTCGATCTCGGCCTCGGCCTCGTCCGAAAGCTTGAACCCGTCGGGGCCGAAGAACTTGATCCCGTTGTCCTCGGCCGGGTTGTGGCTGGCCGAGATCATGATCCCGAGGTCCGCGCGCATCGACCGCGTCAGGAAGCCGACCGCCGGCGTGGGCACGGGGCCGAGCAGCAGCACGTTCATGCCCGTCGAGGTCAGCCCCGCCGTCAGCGCGTTTTCCAGCATGTAGCCCGACAGCCGGGTGTCCTTGCCGATCACCACGCGGTGGCCGTTCGACCCGTCCGACCGGAAGTAGCGGCCCGCGGCAGCGCCCAGGCGCAGCGCCATCTCGGCGGTCATCGGGTGGGTGTTGGCGCGGCCCCGCACGCCGTCGGTACCGAAGAGCTTGCGCGTCATCGCGATGGGTCCCTGCCTGCGCCTCGTCGCCCCCGTTGTACCCGCCGGCGCGCCGGGGCGGAAGGGCTTGGGCGTCCGCCGCGGCGCAGCCCCTGTCAGCGCGAGCTGATCCGGATCGGCTGGCGGTAGAACAGGTGCGTGCCGATCTTCGCGGTCTGGTCGAAGCGGCGCGACCACGAAGGGCGGACGGAAGTCGCATGGAAGTGGGTCGCGCCCTCGGTCAGCGCCCGGGGCGCACCGTCGAGCATCAGCCGCGCGATCTTGCCGGCCCGGGCGAAGGCATCCCGTTCCCGGATGCGGTCGGCGCGTCCGTCACAGGTGAAGCTGAACTGGCAGCCCTTTCGACCGCCCTGCCGGACCACGCCGCAGACGGTATCGGGATAGCTGTCCATGTCGCGGCGGTTGAGGATCACCTCGGCCACCGCGAACTGCCCCGCCACGCTTTCGCCCCGCGCCTCGAAGTAAAGCGCCTCGGCCAGGCAGCGCCAGTCGTCGTCGCCGCTGGCCACGGGCTGCCGGTCGATCCAGGCGCGGTCGTGGCGCACCGGCGCGGGCCAGACCGCACCCAGGCGCGGATCGGGAAGGGAAAGCGCTGCCGGACCGATCCGGCCCACCGCCGCAATGCCGGTCGCGACCGCAACGGTCTTGTCGGCGGGCGCGGCGCTTGGCGTCGCGTCGGCGGCGCCGGGCAGGCTCAGCGCCTCGCGGGCCAGCGTCGGGCCGGCCGAAAGCGCAAGGGCCAGAAGCCCTGCGGCCAGCAGTCGGATGTGGGGCATCGGAGTTGTCCGCTCTGTTGTTTCGTCTCAGCGTTCGGGACACTCCCCTCCCGACGCTGCGCAAGGGTACCTAAGGCGGTGCTGGAGGAACTTCCAGCAACACCCGGAATTCATGGGATTCTGGGCAGGAACCCGCCGAAACGCCGGCGCCGCGCGAGTGGCGATCTGCCGATCAGCCCCGGCTGTCGGGCCGATCCTTCAGCGCAAGGTGCGCCGCCGCCAGCCGTGCCACGGGCACCCGGAAGGGTGAGCACGAGACGTAGTCGAACCCCGCCCGCCGCACGAAGGCGATGCTTTCGGGGTTGCCGCCATGCTCGCCGCAGACGGCCAGCGTGATCTCGGGCCGGCCGCGGCGCCCGCGTTCGGCACCGATCTTGAGAAGCTCGCCCACCCCGTCGGGATCGAGGATGTGGAAGGGGTCCTCGGGGAACACGCCCTGGCTGACATAGGCGCCCATGAACTTGCCCGCGTCGTCGCGCGAAAGCCCGTAGGTCATCTGCGTCAGGTCGTTGGTGCCGAAGGACAGGAACGCCGAATGCAGCGCGATCTCGTGGGCGCGCAACGCGGCGCGCGGGGTCTCGACCATGACACCCAGGCGATAGTCGAAGTCCTGCCCGGACCGCGTGCGGACCGCCGCGGCGACCGCGTCGATCCGGGTCTTGACCAGTTCGACCTCGCGCTTGGCCGAGACCAGCGGGATCATGATCTCGGGCACGACCGGCGCGCCGTTGCGGCTGGCCTCGATCGTCGCCTCGAAGATGGCGCGGGCCTGCATGTCGTAGATCTCGGGGATGGTGATGCCGAGCCGCACCCCGCGCAGACCCAGCATCGGGTTGAACTCGCTCAGCGCCTCGACGCGGCGGGTCACGTCCGACAGCGGCAGGTCCATCGCCTCGGCCAGTTCCCGCAGGCCCTCGCGGTCGGACGGCAGGAACTCGTGCAGCGGCGGGTCGAAGAGGCGGATGCAGACCGGCTGGCCCGACATGATCTCGAACAACGCGGTGAAGTCGCCGCGCTGCATCGGCATCAGGCGTTCCAGCGCCGCGCGGCGGTCGTCGGCGGTGCTGGCGAAGATCATCTCGCGCATCACCGTCAGGCGGTCTTCCTCGAAGAACATGTGCTCGGTGCGGCACAGGCCGATACCTTCGGCGGCAAAGGTCCGGGCCATCCGGGCGTCGGCGGGCGTGTCGGCGTTCGCCCGCACGCCGATGTCGCGGGCGGCGTCTGCCCAGCCAAGCAGCGTGTGGAACGGTCCGTCGAGCGCGGGTTCCAGCATCTTGACCTCGCCCGCCAGCACCTCACCCGAGGTGCCGTCGACCGTGATCGTGTCGCCTTCCTTGAAGGCGCGGCCCTGTGCTGTTTTCAGCGTGCGGTGGCGGCTGTCGATGGCGATGCCCGTCGCGCCCACGACGCAGGGCAGGCCGAGGCCGCGGGCGATCACGGCGGCGTGGCTCGTGATCCCGCCGCGTTCGGTCAGCACGGCGGCGGCCGCGTGCATCCCCCGGATGTCCTCGGGCGAGGTCTCGCGCCGGGCGAGGATGCAGCTTTCGCCGCGCGCCGCGCTGGCTTGCGCGGCGGTGGACGAAAACACCAGCTTGCCCGTCGCCGCCCCGGGCGAGGCCGCGATGCCGCGCGCGACGGGATCGCGCGGGCCGGTCGGGTCGACCTGCGGGTGCAGCAGCTCGCTGAGGGCCCGCGGCTCGACCCGCAGGACGGCCTCATCGGGGGCGATCACGCCCGCTTCGGCAAGCGACACCGCGATGCGCACGGCCGCACGGGACGACCGCTGGACCCGCACCGCGTCGAGGATGTTCAGCACGCCGTCCTCGATCGTGAACTCGATCTGCATTTCCTCGCGCAGGTGGGTGCGGCAGGCTTCGCCATGCGCCTT
>JALORM010000322.1 GCA_025458985.1 Paracoccaceae bacterium
TAGGAGGGCGGCTCGATCCAGCCTTCCCACGACGGGCCGGCGGCAGCGGCTGCGCCGGCCGGGCCGGCGACGACATCGCCGACCGAGGCGACGCGCCAGATCGACCCGAAGAGCAGCGCGATGGCGAAGGCCGTCAGCGCGACGTAGCGCAGCGCGAAGGGATCGCGGGCGGCAAGCCGCAGGTCGGGTGCAACCGGCTTCGCCCCGGCGGCACGGTCGGCCATGCGGCGGACATGGGCGCGCCAGACGCCTTCGGAACCTGGGTCGCCCGCCCCGATGGCCTGCCGGTCGGCCAGCGCCGCCAGCGGGCGGCCGGGCAGCGTGCGGTCCAGCCGGTCGACCGCCTCGGCCGCGGACGGCCAGCGGAACCGCCAGAGGCCCCAGCCCAGCGCCGCCGCCCCGCCCAGCACGGCGACAAAGGCCGCAGCCCACACGGCCTCGACGGGCGCGGTTTCGTGCAGGCCCAGCGCCAGCGCGGCCAGCGCGACAAGGGCGATCGTCCAGAGCGGCCAGAAGGCCCGCGCCAGCCGCTCGGCCAGAATTCCCAGCCGCGTGAGGCCCAGCGGCAGGGACAGCCGGGCGCGCGCGTCCTCGGGCAGGGGGCCGGGATCGGTCATGCGGGCAAGGTCAACTCCGGTTCCTGGACCGCCTGGCGGAGAGGGGCGCGGTCAGAGCCATTCGGGGATGGTATCGCGGTTTATCAGTTCGTCAAAGCTTGGCCGCGCCCGGATGACAGCGAAGTGATGCCCGTCGACCAGCACCTCGGGCACCAGCGGGCGCGAGTTGTACTCCGACGCCATCACCGCGCCATAGGCCCCGGCCGACCGGAAGGCGACAAGGTCGCCCTCGCCAAGCCGCGGCAGGGGGCGGCCCTTGGCAAAGGTGTCTCCCGACTCGCAGACCGGCCCGACCACGTCATAGGCGTGATGCTCGGCGCCGGGGGGCGGCTCGACCAGCGGCACGATGTCGTGGTGCGCGCCGTACATCGCGGGGCGGACGAGGTCGTTCATCGCCGCGTCGAGGATCAGGAAGTCGCGGTCCTCGCCTTCCTTGACGTAGATCACCCGCGCAACCAGCACGCCCGCATTCCCGACGATCAGCCGCCCCGGCTCGATCTCGATCTCGCAGCCGAGGTCGCCCACGGTCCGCTTGACCATCGCGCCGTAGTCGGTGGGCAAGGGCGGCGCCTCGTTCGACCGCGCATAGGGAATGCCGAGCCCGCCGCCGAGGTCGAGCCTGCGGATGTCGTGGCCGTCGGCGCGCAGGACGCGGGTCAGCTCGGCCACCTTGCGGTAGGCCGCCTCGAACGGCTCGAGCCGCGTCAGCTGGCTGCCGATATGGACATCGATGCCGACGACCTCGATCCCCGGAAGGCGCGCGGCCTCGGCATAGACCGCCCGCGCCCGGGCGATCGGGATGCCGAACTTGTCTTCCTTGCGGCCCGTCGCGATCTTCTCGTGCGTCCCGGCGTCCACGTCGGGGTTGACCCGCACGGCAACAGGGGCGGTGCGGCCCATGGCATGGGCCACCTGCGACAGCGCGCGCAGCTCGGGTTCGCTTTCCACGTTGAACTGCCGGATGCCGCCGTCGAGCGCCACGCGCATCTCGTCGCGCGTCTTGCCGACGCCCGAGAACACGATCCGCTCGCCCGGGATGCCCGCCGCCTTCGCCTTGAGGTATTCGCCGACCGAGACCACGTCGACCCCGGCCCCGAGCCGGCCCAGCGTGCGGACGACCGCAAGGTTGGAATTCGCCTTCATCGCGTAGCAGACCAGGTGCGGCAGCGGCGACAGCGCCTCTTCGAAGAGCCGGTAGTGCCGGGTCAGCGTGGCGGTCGAATAGACATAGACCGGCGTGCCGGCCGCCGCGACGATCTCGGGCAGGGGCACGTCCTCGGCATGCAGGATGCCGTCCCGATAGAGGAAATGGTCCATGTCAGCCGTCCCGTTGCCCGCGTTCCGGCCTCATAGCAGATGCCGGGCGCGGCGCAATTCGCGATCCTTCTGGCGAAGGATCGGGCGCCCGGTGGCGATCTTTCGCAGAAAGATCGGCATTGCGATCCTTCGGCAGAAGGATCGCGCGCCTCAGCGGCTGCGCAGGAGCAGGTAAAGCGGCAGGCCACAGCTGACGCCTATGCCGAAGGTCGCGGGGATCGCGACCAGGTTCAGCCATGCCCGGCGCTGCACCGTCTCGGCCAGGACCCAGACGGTCAGCGCGATGGCGGCAATGGTCAGGTCCCAGGTCAGGCCGGTGGTCGAGGCATTGACGTACCAGGCGTCGATCAGGCCCGACAGGCCGGTGCCTGTCTCGCGCATGTAGGTCACGAACCAGTACATCGGGTGGATCGCCCCCCAGACGGCGAGGGCCAGGTAGACAAGGCGCATGGGCGGGCTCCGGATGGTTCAGGCTGCCGGGCGACCTAGCCCGCCGCGGCGCGCCCGCAACCCCGTCGCGTCAGCCGCCGGTCACCCCGATCTCGATCTGGCCGGAGACCGTCGCGCCGGTTCCCGGCCGTTCCGGAGGGCCGTCGGCACCGCAGGCGGCGAGCGACAGGGCCAGGGCAAGCATCAGCCGGCTCATCCGATCCTCTCCTTCCAGCGGGCGATCTGTTCGCGGACCCGCACCGGCGCGGTTCCCCCGTAGCTGGTGCGGCTTGCGACCGAGTTCGCCACACCCAGCACCTCGAAGACCGAGGCATCGATGGCGGGATGGACCGCGCGCATCTCCTCCAGCGTGAGGTCGGGCAGGTCGCAGCCGCGGTCCTCGGCCCGCTTCACCAGCGCGCCGGTGACGTGGTGCGCCTCGCGGAACGGCAGGCCGGCGGCGCGCACCAGCCAGTCGGCCAGGTCGGTCGCGGTCGAAAAGCCGGAGGCCGCCGCCGCCGCCAACCGGTCACGGTTCGCGGTCAGGTCCGCGACCATGCCGGTCATCGCGGCCAGCCCCAGCATCAGCGTGTCGGCAGCGTCGAAGACCTGTTCCTTGTCTTCCTGCATGTCCTTCGAATAGGCGAGCGGCAGGCCCTTCATCACCGTGAACAGCGCCACCGTCGCCCCCAGGATGCGGCCCAGCTTCGCGCGCAGAAGCTCGGCCGCGTCGGGGTTCTTCTTCTGCGGCATGATCGAGGACCCGGTCGAGAACCGGTCCGAGATCGTGACGAACCGGAACTGCGCCGAGGACCAGATCACCAGTTCCTCCGCCAGCCGAGACAGGTGCATCGCGCAGATCGAGGCGGCCGCCAGGAACTCCAGCGCGAAGTCGCGGTCACTGACCGCGTCGAGCGAATTGGCCGAGGGCCGGTCGAAGCCCAGCTCGCGCGCCGTCATCTCGCGGTCGACGGGGAACGAGGTTCCGGCCAAAGCGGCGGCGCCAAGCGGGCATTCGTTCATCCGGGCGCGCGCATCGGCGAAGCGGCCGATGTCGCGGCCGAACATCTCGACATAGGCCATCATGTG
>JALORM010000323.1 GCA_025458985.1 Paracoccaceae bacterium
GACCGGAGCCGCCACAGCGCCGACGTCAAGCGGCTGGCGCTGGCGCAGGCCGAGGACCTGCGTGGCCGCATGCGCGCGATGGAAGAGATGGCCGGCACGATCGAGACGCTCGCCGCCTGCTGCCACGGCGACGACCGGCCCGACTGCCCGATCCTCGACAACCTGTCGGGAAAGGCGCCGGGGTAGGGCGGCGGGGTAGGGGCGGCGGAGGCGCCCCGCGTTGCCCTCGACGGTTGAGCGAAGCGCCCGCCCGGTCAACTGCCGCCGTCAGGCGGCCCGGGCAGCGCACGGCCGCCCCGGAGGCCGTGCGCTACGGTGACGTCCCGCACCGAACGGCCGTACAGCGGGGCTTCACCATAAAGCGCCTGCCTTGAGCCGTTGGAGGCGCACGTCCGCGGCCGTGCGATGCCCTCCGGCTTCTCGACGAGGGAGCGAAGCTCGCCCATGGGCTGTCAGGCGCCCGGCGCCACGAGGCAGCGCAAGCCCGCAGGCCTCCGCCGCCCCGGCATCGGACACCACGGCCCTGCGCTACCGCACCCTTCGCCCTTCGGCGTCGAATCGCAATGCCCGGGCGGGGTCGTAGCCCAGGGTCACGGCGGCGCCGACCTCGGTCGGGTCCTGGCCGAAGAGGCGCACGGTCAGCACCTCGCCCGCCTCGGTCGCCACAAGAAGGTTGGTGTCGGCGCCCAGCCGCTCGACATGGGTCACCGTGCCGCGGATCGGCCCGGCGGGGTCGGGGCGCAGGTATTCGGGGCGCAGGCCCAACACCTGGCCATCGGCCAGCCCCGAAACCCGCCCGAGGAAGTTCATCGACGGTGCGCCGATGAACCCCGCGACGAAGCGGTTCGCGGGGTCATTGTACAGCTCCATCGGCGCGCCCACCTGCTCGATCCGGCCGGCGTTCAGCACCACGATCCGGTCGGCCAGCGTCATTGCCTCGATCTGGTCGTGGGTGACGTAGATCATCGAGGCCGACAGCGTCCGGTGCAGCGCCGCGATCTCGACATGGCGACCCGCTGGCGCTGTCCGCCCGAAAGTTCGGCCGGGCGCCGGTCGAGCAGCGCGTCAAGCGCCAACATCCGGCTGGCCCGAGCCGTGCGCTCCTCGATCAGCGCGCGGGGCTGGCCCTCCTGCTTGAGCCCGAGGCCCATGTTCCCCTTCACCGTCAGATGCGGATAGAGCGCATAGGACTGGAACACCATCGCGATCCCGCGCTTGGCGGGCGGCACGGCATTGACCACCTGGCCGCCGATGGCGACGGTGCCGGCGGTCGCGTCCTCCAGCGGGGCCGACGAAGACCACGAACTCGCCCTCGTCCACCGTCAGGTCGATGCCCTTCAGGACCTCGACCGATCCGAAGGACTTGGCGACCCCGCGAAGCTCCAGCGCCGTCATGCGCCCGCCCTCAGGTCGATCGCGCGGCCGGTGCGGATGCTGTCGTCGGCGGCAAGGCCGCGTCAGGTCGCGGTCGTTCAGGATCGCGTCGACGATCCAGGCCTGCTCGGCGTCGCACAATTCCTGGTGCCCCGGCTCGCCCGGCATCTCGATGAGCCGGTCGCCCGCGCGGGTATGGACCAGGATCGCGCCGACCTTGGTGTGCCCGTCGACGTCGTCCGAGGCGCCCTTGTTGCCTTCGGTGATCGACACCGCGCCGTTCGGGCTGACGATGTCCTTCACGAAGAAGGCGGTCTCGGACATCATCGGCCCCCAGCCCGCCTCGTACCAGCCGACCGATCCGTCGGCGAAGACCACCTGGAACTGGCCGTAGTTGTACATGCCGGGCGCGATCTCGTCGCTGAGGCGCAGGCCCATGCCGTGCACGCGCACCGGCGCGGCATCGGTGATCTGGCACATGACATCGACGTAGTGCACCCCGCAGTCGACGATGGGCGAGGTCGTCTCCATCAGCGCCTTGTGCACCTCCCACGTGGGTCCGTCGGACTGCTGGTTGAGGTTCAGCCGGAAGACATAGGGCCCGCCCAGTGCACGGGCCTCGGCGATCAGGCGCTGCCACGAGGGGTGGTGGCGCAGGATGTAGCCGACGCCCAGCTTGCGGCCGTTGGCCTTCGCCGCCGCCACAACGCGCTCGGCCTCGGCGACCGTCATGGCGAGCGGCTTTTCGACGAAGACATGCGCGCCCGCCTCGATCGCCGCCACGGCGTAGTCGGCGTGGCTGTCGGTATAGGTCGCGATCACCGCGAGGTCAGGCTGCGTCTCGGCCAGCGCGGCATGGAATTCGGGGAAGCGGGGATAGGACCGCAGCTCTTGCGGAAGCGCCACCTCGGAGCGATTCACGAGGGCCGCGATCTGGGTCTGCGGATGGTGGTGGTGCGCCAGCGCATGGGACCTGCCCATGTTGCCGAGGCCCGCGATCAGCACGCGAAGGGTCATTTGACGGCTCCCGAGGTCAGGCCGCGGATGATCTGCCGCGAGAAGAGGACGTAGAGCACCATCACCGGCAGGATGGCGAGCGACAGCGCAGAAAGGACCGCGTTCCAGTCCGTGACGAACTGGCCGATGAAGACCTGGCTGCCCAGCGTCAGCGTCTTCGTCGCCTCGGAGGGCGCAAGGATCAGCGGGAACCACAGGTCGTTCCAGATCGGGATCATGTTGAACACCGCCACGGTGGCCAGCGCCGGCCGCACCAGCGGCAGCACGAGGCGGAAGAAGATCATGTATTCCGAAAGCCCGTCGATCCGGCCGGCGTTCTTCAGGTCGTCCGACACGCCCTGCATGAAGCTCGACAGGATGAAGACGGCCAGCGGCAGCCCCTGTGCGGTGTAGACGAGGATCAGTGCCGTCAGCGTGTTGACGAGGCCGGTCGACACCATCAGCTCCAGGATCGCCACGGTCCCGATGCGGATCGGGATCATGATCCCGAGCGCGAGGTAGAGGCCCATGAGCGTGTTGCCGCGGAACCGGTATTCGGACAGCGCAAAGGCTGCCATCGCGCCGAACAGCAGGATCAGCGCCAGCGAGACGACGGTCACGATCATCGAATTCTGGAAGTAGAGGAAGAAATCCCCCTGCTTCAGCACCGTCTGGTAGCCGATCAGGCTGAAGCTGTCGGCATCGGGCAGGGCCAGCGGCTCGCGGAAGATGTCGCGGCGCGCCTTGAAGCTGTTGATGACGATCACGAAGACCGGAAAGAGCGCGATGACCGTGTAGGTCAGGAGCACCGCGTGGGCGGCGAGAGTGACGGGAAGGTTCCGGCGCGCGGTGCTCATCAGAACTGGTAGTGCCGGAGGCGGCGCTGGATGACGAAGAGGTAGAGGCTGACGCCCGCAAGGATGATCAGGAACATCGCGCTGGCGATGGCGGCTCCCATGTGCGGGTTGCCGAGCTGGAGCTGGAAGCCGAAGAAGGTCCGGTAGAGGAACGTGCCGAGGATGTCGGTCGCGAAATCCGGGCCCGCCAGCGCCCCCTGAGCGGCATAGATCAGGTCGAAGGCGTTGAAGTTGCCCACGAAGGTCAGGATCGAGATGATCCCGATCGACGGCAGGATCAAGGGCAGCTTGATCTTCCAGAACGCGGCCCAGCCGGTGATGCCGTCGCATTCGCCGGCCTCGAGGATTTCCTCGGGGATGGTCAGAAGGGCTGCATAGATCAGCATCATCGGGATGCCGACGAACTGCCAGACAGACACCAGCGCCAGCGTGGTCAGCGCGCTGCCTTCCTGCCCGAGCCAGGGCTGGAACAGGAACTTGAGCCCGACCGCGTCCAGCATCTCGGGCGCGATGCCCCAGATCGGCGACAGGATCAGCTTCCAGGCGAAGCCCACGATGACGAAGCTGAGGATCGTCGGCACGAAGATCGCCGAGCGGTAGAGTGCGGCGAAGCGCAGCCGCGGCGACGACAGGAGGGCGGCAAGCGCGATCCCGATCGGGTTCTGGACCGCCATGTGTATGAAAAAGAACCAGAAGTTGTTGCCAAGCGCGTTCCAGAACTGCTCGGACCAGATCGGGTCGAGGAACAGCGTGCGGAAGTTGTCGAGGCCCGCAAAGACCCTCCCCTGCCCCTCGCGGCTGTAGAAGGCCAGGCGCAGCGTGTTGAACAGCGGGAAGATCATTACCGCCGTGTAGACGGCCACCGCCGGCGCCAGGAACACGGCGATGTGCCAGCGGGCCTTGGGTCTGGGGGTGGGATCGGGCATCTCGGGTCGGCCGGGCCGGGGGAGGGTCCCCGGCCCGGGCCTTGCCTTACTGCTGCGGCGCGTACCAGGAGGCGAGTCCCGCCTGGAGCCGTTCGGCCGCGGCCTCGGGCGTCTCGTCCCCCTTGATGACGGCGACCGAGGCGTTCCAGGTCTCGTTCTCGAGGTTCGGGGTCCCACGAGACAGGATCTGGTAGGTCGACCGGATCGTGGACTGGCACGTGCCGCGCCAGGACAGGAATTCCTGCGCAAGCGGGTCTTCCAGCGTCACCTCGCCGCTCGACAGCGGGAAGAAGCCCGGCAGGGCGTTGGCGAAGATCGTCGCGAATTCCGGCGAGGCGACCCAGTTCAGGAAGGTGCGCGCGGCCTCTGGGTTCGGGGTCTTGGCGTTCATCCCGATGCCGATGTCGGTGTGGTCCGAGATATAGCAGGTGTCGCCCGCGGCCGCGACCGGCGGCGGGAAGGCACCCATCTCGAAATCGGCCTGGGTGTTGAAGCCCGAGATCTCCCATGACCCGGCCGGATAGATCGCCGCGCGGCCCAGCGTGAACAGGTTCTGGCTGTCGGGGTAGGTCTGCGCCTGGTAGCCGTCGCCGAGGTAGGCGCCCCACTTCGCCAGGCGGCCTTCCTCGCCCTTCCAGTAGGTTGGGCCGATGTTGTTGTAGCCCATGGTCGCGGCTTCCCACTGGTCGTTGGTGCCCATCGCCATCGGGATGTAGGTGCCGTCCTCCTTGATCTTGTCGAGCGCGGCGTAGAACGCGTCGACCGTGGCGGGCGGTTCGATCCCCAGCTCGGCGAAGGCGTCCTTTTTGTAGATGAACCCGTGGATGACGCTGGCCATCGGCACGCAGAACGGCGTCGCGCCGTCGTCGGTGATCCAGGCCGACTTCGCCACGTCCGAGAAGTTCGCCATGCCCGGCAGGTCGGTCAGCGGCGCGAGGTGGCCGGCGTCGTAAAGCGCGAGCGAGGCATCGAACGGCCGGCAGGTGATGATGTCGCCCGCCGAGCCGGCTTCCAGCTTGGAGTTCAGCGCGGCGTTGTACTCGGTCGGGGCCGAGGGCGTGAACTGCACCTTGATGCCCGGATGCGCCGCCTCGAAGGCGGGGATGATCTGGTCCTGCCAGATCGCGAGGTCGTCGTTGCGCCAGCTTGTGCAGGGCAGTCAGGCAGTCGCGCAGGTGCGGGCCGCGGCTTTCGACAAGCGCGGCGGCATCTTCGGGGCGGGCGCCGGCGGCGATCAGGACCGCGGTCTTGGTGTCGCCCCCGGCCGCCTCCAGCGCCGCCCGGGCGGCCTCGGGCGAGGCCTGCGCGATCCGGGCGACGATCCGCTCGGCGCGGGCGACGAGCTTGGCGTTGTCGGCAACGAGGTTGACCATCATGCCGTCGTGGACGTGGCCCATCAGGCAGCCGACACGCGTCGAGATCATGTTGAGCGCCACCTTCTGCGCCGTACCTGCGCCGAGGCGGGTCGAGCCTTCGACCACCTCGGGTGCCGTGGGGATTGCAACGGCGATGTCGGCCAGGTCCAGAAGCGGGGCCGCGCCGACATTCGCGATGCCGATGACCGTCAGCCCTGCCGCGCGGGCGGCCCGGGCCGCGGCCAGCGCGAAGGGCGTGGTGCCGCTGGCGCTGAGCACCAGCGCGGTGTCGCCGGGGCCGAGGCCCTGCGCGGCGGTGGCGCCGTCGTCCATGGCATCCTCGGTCGCGCCGGGCATCCGCGCGTCGGTCGGGATGCCGCCCGCCATGCGGATGCGGATGCGTTCGGGAGGGACGCCGAAGGTGCCGGGCAGCTCGCAGGCGTCCGACAGGGCCATCAGGCCCGAGCTGCCGGCCGCGGCGTAAAGCAGCGTGCCTGTGCCCGACAGCGTGGCGGCAACCGCCCGCGCTGCGGCTTCAAGGGCAGGGCATGCGGGCCCGATGGCGCGCAGCGCGGCGGCGTGCGAGGCCAGCATCCTGTCCAGCGCCTCCGCCGCAGGCAGAGCGTCGATGGGCGCGGCGGCTGTCGTCGCGTCAGATGCGCGGTGCACGGCGATTCCCCCCTGATGCAACGACGATACCGAAATGATACCTTTTGTCCATCCATTCGTGCCGCATGCCTTGCAGTTGCAGCATGAGCCTCGGAAATCGGCGCGTGCCGGCCTTTTCCGACCGGAATAGGTATGGTAAAGGTATCATCATGTTGGGTTCTGCGCCCCTTCTTGCGATCGGACTGGACGGCGGCGGATCGCGCTGCCGGGCGGCCGTCGCCGGTCCCGACGGGCGCGTCCTGGGCCGGGGCGAGGCGGGTGCGGCGAACGTCACGACCGACTTTACGGAAGCCACACGGAACATTCTGACTGCGGCCGCCGCGGCCCTCGCAGCAGCCCAAGCCGATGCAGCGGCCGTGGGAGCCGTGCATGCCGGGCTCGCCGGGGTCATGGGGCCCGATGACGCGGCCCGCGTCGCTGCCGCGCTGCCTTTCGCCGGCGTCGCGGTGACCGACGACCGGCCGACCTCGGTCGCCGGCGCGCTCGGCGCCCGCGACGGCGCGCTCGCGGCGGTGGGCACGGGGTCCTTCGTCGCGCTGAAGCGCGGGGCAGCCCTGCGCTGCGTCGGCGGCTGGGGCGCCGAGGTCGGCGACCAGGCCTCGGGCGCCTGGCTCGGCCGGGCACTGCTGGAATACGTGCTTCTGGCCCGCGACGGCCTTGCGGCCGAGACCGGGCTGACCCGCGAGACGCTTGCGGCCTTCGGCGGCGACCCGAATGCCATCGTCCGCTTCGCCGCCGCCGCACGCCCCGCCGACCTGGCCGGGCATGCCCCGCGGGTGGCCGATGCGGCCGATGCGGGCGATGCCACGGGCCTCGCCCTGATGCGCCGGGGGGTCGCCTATCTGGGCCGGGCGCTTGATGCCTTCGGCCTGGCTCGGGGCGAGGTTCTGTGCCTCACCGGCGGGCTCGGGCCGCGCTACGCGGCCTTCCTGGCCGAAGACCACCGCGCCCGGATCGCGCCGCCCGATGGCGATGCGCTCCACGGCGCGGTGCGGCTGGCACTGGCGCGGCTTGCCGCGCGGCGGGGGGCGGCATGAGCGTCGCCGAATTCCTGCGCCCCGACGGATGGTTTCGCTCCGGCGCCGGGCCGCGCTACATGCAGCTGCGCCAGCGCCTGGCGGAAGGCGTGGACTGCGGCATCCTGGCACCCGGCAGCCCGCTGCCGCCCGAGCGCGAGATCGCCGCGATCACCGCGTTCTCGCGCGTGACCGTCCGCAAGGCGATCCAGGCGCTGGCCGACGAAGGCACCATCGTGCAGCGCCAGGGCTCGGGGTCGTTCAT
>JALORM010000324.1 GCA_025458985.1 Paracoccaceae bacterium
CCGCTTGGGGTGGTGGGCATCGCGGTGGGCGTCGTGCTGCTGCCTGACCTGTCGCGGCGGCTGGGCGCGGGCGATACCGAGGGCGGGCGCCATGCCTTCAACCGCGCGGGCGAATTCGCGCTGATGCTGACCGTGCCCGCCGCGGTCGCGCTGGTCGCGATTCCCGTGGCCCTTGTCTCGGTCCTGTTCGAACGCGGCGCCTTTGGCCCGGACGACACCGCAGCCACGGCGCTGGCGCTGGCGGTCTACGGCCTCGGCCTGCCGGCCTTTGTCCTCCAGAAGGTGCTGCAGCCGGTGTTCTACGCGCGCGAGGACACCCGCAGCCCCTTCCGCTATGCCGTGGTCGCCATGGTCATCAACGCAGGCGTCGCGGTCGGCCTGTCGCCCTTCATCGGCTTCATTGCCGCCGCGCTCGGCACCACCATTGCCGGCTGGGGCATGGTCTGGCAGCTCTGGGCCGGGTCGCGCCGGATGGGCGAGGCGGTGCGCCTGGACGACCGCGCGCGGTCGCGCGTGCCGCGGATCGTGGTGGCCGCGCTGGTCATGGGCGCCGCGCTCTGGGCGATGAACCTCGCGCTTGCGCCGATGTTCGTGGCGGGCGGGTCCGACGTGCTGGCGCTGGCGATCCTGGTCCTGAGCGGGATCGTCGTCTACTTCGGCACGGGCTTCCTGATCGGCGCCTTCCGCCTGGCCGACCTGCGCGGCGCGCTCCGCCGCGAACGCGGGCGCGATCAGGGCTGACGCAGCCGCGCCAGCACCGCCTGCCAGCCCCCGGGCCGGACCACGAAGGACAGCGCAAAGCCCGCGGCGAAGCCCGACAGGTCGGCAAACCAGCCCCAGTCGGCCCAGCCCCGGAAGATGAAGTAGATCAGCCCGATCACCAGCTGGAACCCCATCAGGAACCCGATCAGCAGGAACGCCCGCCGCCGGTCGGCCCTCAGCGCCCCGAGGCGCGCCCAAAGGATGTAGGTCAGCGCCCCGATCAGCCCGTAGGCGCCGGGCAGCGCTCCGAAAAGCGGCTGAGGCGTGTCGAGCGCAAGCCCGTAGGCCAGTGCCGCCACCACCGAGGCGCCGAGGAACACCGCGAGCACCGCCCAGGCCCGGAACACCTCGCCCACGAACTTGCCCAGCGCCAGCAGGAACACCACCGCGAAGAGCGCATGGGTGAAGCTGCCATGGACGAACGGATAGGCGACGAAACGCGCCAGCTCCTCCGGCGGAAAGCGGTTGTTGGCGAGCATCCAGTCCAGCACCGAGTCGAAGAAACCCCAGTCGGTGATCGCCGCGTTCCGCCAGCCGATCGCCTCGCGCCCGCCGGCCAGCCCGCGCTCGCCCAGGGTGAAGGCCAGCTCGATCAGCACAACGGGCGCGACCATCAGCCAGACGACCGGGGGCAGCGGGTTGATCGGCGGGGCGTTGTGGTCGGCGTGCAGCGGCATGGGGCGCGCGGGCCTTCTGTTGACGGCGCTACCTGCCAGCGATAAGCGGGCTTTCCACCGAATTCCAGTTCAGGTTGGTCGCATGGCCCCGCAGTTCACTCCCCGTGTCTTCTCCGGCATCCAGCCTTCTGGCGGGCTCACTCTCGGCAACTACCTCGGCGCGCTGAAGCGCTTCGTCGAGATGCAGGACAGCGGGATGGAGACGATCTACTGCCTCGTCGACCTCCACGCGATCACCGACAAGTGGCAGGAACCCGAACGCCTGCGCCAGCAGACGCGCGAGGCGGCGGCCGCCTTCATGGCCGCGGGCATCGACCCCGTCCGGTCGATCCTCTTCAACCAGAGCCAGGTCTCGGCCCATGCCGAACTGGCCTGGATCTTCAACTGCGTCGCGCGGCTGGGCTGGATGAACCGGATGACCCAGTTCAAGGACAAGGCCGGCAAGAACGCCGAGAACGCTTCGCTCGGGCTTTATGCCTATCCGTCGCTGATGGCGGCCGACATCCTGTCGTACCATGCGACCCACGTACCGGTGGGCGAGGACCAGAAGCAGCACCTGGAGCTGACGCGCGACATCGCCGCCAAGTTCAACCACGACTACGGGATCGAGTTCTTCCCGATGACCGAGCCGGTGATCGAGGGCGTGGCGACTCGGGTGATGAGCCTGCGCGACGGCACGAAGAAGATGTCGAAGTCCGACCCTTCGGACCAGAGCCGGATCAACCTCAGCGACGACGCCGACACCATCGCGCAGAAGATCCGCAAGGCCCGGACCGATGCCGAGCCCCTTCCCGAGGCGATGGAGGGGCTGAAGGACCGGCCCGAGGCGCGCAACCTCGTCACCATCTACGCCGCGCTGGCGGGAACGACCCCCGAGGCGGTGCTGGCCGAGTTCGCCGGACAGGGCTTCGGCTCGTTCAAGCCGCGGCTGGCGGACCTTGCCGCAGCCACGGTCGGGCCGATCACGGCCGAGATGACCCGCCTGATGGCCGACCCGGCCGAGATCGACCGCATCCTCGGGCGCGGCGCCGACCGGGCCGACGCCATCGCCCGTCCGATCCTGCAGAAGACCTACGACATCGTCGGCATGATCCGCTCGCGCTGATCGCCTGTCACGACGGCGATTCAATCCCCGCCCATGATCGCGGCCGTCGCCATCCCCTGGCGGCCACCGGCGCGGCCCTGTCCTCGTCCCCAAGCCTGCGGTGCCGGCCCTGGCACCGTTTCCGCGCCCGGTCTTGCCCCCGGCCCTCCCCAAGGCCGGGGGCTTTCTTTGGCGGTTGCAGTTTTGCGCACAGCTTTGCTGCGTATCCACAGAGTTCCGCGGGAAGGCGCACAGGGCTAGACTGGCGGGGAAGGAGTGATCGCCATGTCCAGCCCCGTCCATCCCGCCGCCCGCATCGGGCACGTGCATCTGAAGGTCGCCGACCTCGAGCGCGCCATCGCCTTCTATTCCGGCGTGTTGGGGTTCGAACTCACCCAGCGCTATGGCCCGCAGGCGGCCTTCCTGTCGGCGGGCGGCTACCACCACCATATCGGGCTCAACACCTGGGAAAGCCTCGGCGGCAGCGCGCCGCCCCCGGGCCACACGGGGCTCTACCACACGGCCTTCCTCTACCCCGACCGGGCGACGCTCGCCGATGCGCTCCGGCGCGTCGTATCGGCCGGCATCCCGCTCGACGGCGCTGCCGACCACGGGGTGAGCGAGGCCATCTACCTGCGCGACCCCGACGGCAACGGGGTCGAGCTCTACCGCGACCGCCCCGAGGCCGACTGGCCGCGCGACGGTGCGGGCAACCTCCGGATGGTGAACGCGCCTCTCGACCTTGCCGCCCTGCTGGCCGAGGCCGCCTGAGCCGGGTGGACCCGGGCAGGACCGCCGCCTAGAGTGCCCCGGACGCGAGGGAGGCGACAGGCATGGCGACCGGCACGAACATCCGCACCTGGTTCGAGGGCAGCTGGCACGACGGCGATGTGCCGATCATGCGGGCCGCCGACCACGG
>JALORM010000325.1 GCA_025458985.1 Paracoccaceae bacterium
CTCGCGCAGCGCGGTCGCCACGTCGTCGGCGCCGAGCGCGCCCTGCTTGGTCAGCCGGTCGAAGACGCCGGAGAGGCGTTCGGACAGGTTCTCGAACATCGGCGGCCCTCCTTGCGACCGGTTGCGACCTGCCGGATATGGGCATCCGGCGACGGAATGACCAACGGCACCAGTGGGCGCGACGCGCTGACTGGTGGCGATCCCGTGGCGGGACCGGAAAGGTTCGCACCGTTCCGGGGTTGCGGCGGCCTTTACGCCCGAAGGGCCGCGCGAGTCAAGTCGAGGGGGCGGGAATCCCCGCCCTTGCGCGACCTGCCGGCATGGGGAACGTGTCCCCCGGGGGGCCGGGAGGGACCGGGTGGAAGGTCTTGTCATCATCGTCGCGGAGCTTCTGGCGCTCCTGCTAGCGCCGGTCTTCGCGGCGCTGGCGGGGTTTCTTGCGGCGATCCTCGAATTGCTGGCCGCGCTGATTGGCGCGCTGTTCGGCGGCGGCTCCTCGGGGCGCAGGCGCCAGTCCGGCAAGCCGCGCAGCTGGCGCTGGCTGCACGGGCTGGCGGCCGTCGCAGGGGTCGCGCTGGTCGCTGTGGCGGTTGTCAACTTCCTGTTCTTCGACCCGGCGCTGCGCTGGGCGTTGGGGCAGGTAGAGGCGCGGACCAGCTTTGCAGTGCGCTTCGACACGGCATCCGGCAACGTCTTCACCGGGCGGCTGCAGCTGACCGGCGCGCGGGTGACGCGCGAGGCCGGTCCCGGGATCGGCATGGACGTCGCGGCCGAGCGTGTGGCCATCGACGTCGCGCTGCCGAGCCTGCTGATCGGGACGGCGACGCTTGAGGACCTGGACCTCGCCGGGTTGACGGGCCGCATCGCGACGCCGCAGCGCCCCGATACCGCGACCTACGAGACCGAGGCGCCCCGGCCCCGGCGCGACTTCGTCGTCGAACGCGCGCAGATCGAGCGCGTCGACCTCGAAGTCGCGGGCAGCGGCGCCCGCCCGCACCGCGTCGAGATCGCGACGGCGAGCGCCGAGCCCTTCCGGAGCCGCACGGCGCTGTTCGATTTGCTGTTCCGGTCGAACCTCGATGCGCGGATCAACGCCATCCCGCTTCTGGTCGAGACCGAGGTGATCTCGGACCGCGGGCGGCAGACCCGCTGGGCGTTCGAGGAGGTTCCCGTCGCGACGCTGGCGGACCTAACCGATCGCGCACCGGTAAGCTGGCTGTCGGGCGGGACGGTGACCGCGATCGTCGCGGACCGCTGGGACCTGACCGAAACCGATATCGACATGGACTGGCGGATCGCGGTCGACGGCGTGGCCGCCTCGTCCCCCGAAGGCGCGGGCGCGACCGAGCGGCTTCTGGCCGAAGCCTTCGCCCGGGCGCTGGCCCGCACCGATGGCGAGGCGGAGTTCGCCTTTACCCTGTCGCTCGACCGCGAGGGGCTGGCGGCCGCCGGATCGGACGACCTGACCGCGCTTTGGGACGCGCTGCGCGACGGTATGGCCCGCGCCATCGCCGAGACGTTCGATGCAAGGGCGGACGAGGCGCGCGACGGGATCGACGGGGTCCGCGACCGGCTCTTCGATTATCTCGACCGGCGCGGACGCCAGTCCGAAGGGAGCGATTGACAGGCCGGCAGGGCGGCCCCCACGCTGGCAGGACCATCGGGCGCGCCCGGAGAGGTGCGGCCCCCTGTCAGGGAGGACAGACCCATGCCGCACCGCCTGCGCTTCGGCATCTTTCTCGCACCGTTCCACAAGCCGGGGATCAACCCGACGCTGGCGCTCCAGAACGACCTGGAGCTGATCCAGCACCTCGACCGCTGCGGTTATGACGAGGCCTGGATCGGCGAGCATCACTCGGCCGGCTCCGAGATCATCGCGAGCCCCGAAATCTTCATCGCCGCCGCGGCCGAGCGCACGCGGCACATCAGGCTTGGGACCGGGGTCGTCTCGCTTTCCTACCACAACCCGCTCTGGGTGGCCGAGCGCATCGTGATGCTGGACCACCTGACCCGGGGGCGGGTGATGCTGGGGGTGGGGCCGGGCGCGTTGCCCACCGACGCGCGGATGATCGGGATCGATCCGAGCCAGACGCGGGGGCTGCTGGAGGACAGCCTCGGCGTCATCATGCACCTGCTGACCAGCGAGGAGCCGATCACCTTCAGGAACGACCGCTGGGACCTGCGCGAGGCGCGGCTGCACCTGCGCCCCTATTCCAATCCGCTCTTCGACATCTCGGCCGCCGCCGTGGCCTCGCCCGCCGGGCCACGCCTGGCAGGTCGCCACGGGGTCGGGCTTCTGTCGATCGGTGCCACCACGGCCGCCGGCTTCGATGCGCTGGCGCTGCACTGGGACGTGATGGAGGCGGAAGCCAGGCAGCACGGCAAGACGGTCGACCGGTCGAAGTGGCGGCTGGTGGGCCTTGTCCACATCGCCGACACGATGGAGCAGGCCTACAGGGATGTCGAATACGGGATGGAGCAGTGGTTCCACTACTTCCAGGCGGTCGCGGCCTTCCCGCAGATGGCGGTGCCCGGCAACAACGTGAAGGAGATGATCCAGTTCGTGAACGAAAGCGGCTTCGGCGCGATCGGTACGCCCGACATGGCGGTGGCGCAGATCGACCGGCTGATGACGCAGTCGAACGGCGGCTTCGGGGCCTACCTGATGCTGGCGCACAACTGGGCCGACCCGGCGGCGACCCACAAGAGCTACGAGCTGATCGCCCGCCATGTCATGCCGCATTTCCAGGGCCACCACATGGCCACGATGGATGCCGCCGCGCGCGCCGAAAAGCTGCGCCCGGACCTGGCGGCCAAGCACGCCAAGGCGGTGGAGGACATGACCAAGCTTTATGCCGACGAGGTGGCGGCACGGGTGCACTGAGCCGCGGAAGGGCGCCGGGCCGGGTCAGGCCCGGCCCAGCCACTCCGTCACCGCTTCGGCGACGCGCGCGGCCCCGTCGCCCGAGACGAAGGTCCGGTTGAGCGGCAGCGGCGCCGCGGCGCCCGTCAGCCGCAGTACCGGGCGGCAGGTCGGTGTGCGGCGGCCGCGGCGCGAGGACCTGACGCCGCGCCCGGCCTCGACCTCGACCCCCGCGATCTCACGCAGCGGGATGGTGCGCTCCTGCGCGCCGAAGACCGACGCCTCGCGCCAGACCACCGCGCCCGCAGGGCGGTCGAAGATCGCGATGGTGCGCCGCACGAAGGCACCGAAGCCGACCCCGCAGAGCAGGGCGCCGAAAAGCAGGACCCCCGCGCCCTCGGTGCCCGCGAACAACCGTGCAAAGCCGAACCCCGCCAGAAGCAGGATCGCGGCCGCGAAGCCGATGCCAATGGCCCAGGGGCGGTCCTCGACCACCAGGCGGTCGCCGGTGTTCTCGGCGATCCTCACTGCCGGCCTCCGCCCGACGCTTGCTGCGGCGGCGCAAGGTCGG
>JALORM010000326.1 GCA_025458985.1 Paracoccaceae bacterium
GGGCCTGCCACAGGACGCCATCCAGCTGGTGCCGACGCGCGACCGCGAGGCGGTGGCCGAGATGCTGCGCGCGGTGGAGGTCATCGACGTGATCGTGCCAAGGGGCGGCAAGGGCCTCGTCGGGCTCGTCCAGCGCGAGGCGCGGGTGCCGGTCTTCGCGCATCTGGAGGGCATCTGCCACGTCTACGTCGACCGCGACGCCGATCCGGAGAAGGCGCTGCGCGTGGTGCTGAACGCCAAGACCCGGCGCACCGGGATCTGCGGCGCGGCCGAGTGCCTGCTGATCGACCGACCGGTGGCGGACACGCTGGGCCGGCAGCTGATCGACGCGCTGATCGGGGCCGGGGTCGAGGTGCGGGCCGAGGGCATCGAAGGCACGCGACCCGCCGCGGCGGAGGATTTCGGGCACGAGTTTCTCGACATGATCATCGCTGCAAAGGTTGTCGACGGCGTGGACGAGGCCATCGCCCACATCCGCCGCTATGGGTCGTCCCATACCGAGGCGATCCTGACCGAGAACAACGCCACCGCGGATCGGTTCTTCGCCCGCCTCGACAGCGCGATCCTGTTGCGCAACGCCTCGACCCAGTTCGCCGACGGGGGCGAGTTCGGCATGGGCGGGTGGGGGCCGAGCAGCTGACGAGCTTCAAGTACCTCGTGACCGGCGACGGAACGGTGCGCGCCTGATCGCGCCCGCCACGGGGGCGTCTGGGGCCTCAGCGCCCCGCGGGAGTTGCGCGAAAGCGTGGCCGGTCAGAACTGGAGGCGCAGTACGTCCGGCCCCGGCGCCGCGTCGATGCGCCGTCCAAGGGCCGCGGCGGCGCGCGGGGCGAGCGCGAACTGAACCTCGCCCGGCTTCAGGGCCTCGGGCAGCGGCGCGCCCTCCAACAGCGACCAGAGCGCCGGGTCGACGGCAAGCCGGGGTGCACGGGCCTCGATCCGCCAGCGGCCTTCGGCTGTCCAGACCTCGATCTCGCCGCCGCGCGGCATCGCCGCCTCGGCGCATTGCAGCAGCAGGAAGGCAAGCTTCGTCTCGGCCCGCGGGCAGTCGGCATCGACGCTCCACAAGACCTTCAGCCGGCCGCCGGAATAGGCGTCGGTCAGGATCAGTTCGGTCTCGGTGCGGCCCAGCATCTGCGCCGGCGATGCGACGCCGTAGGCGATGCGGAAGAACTTGAGCCGCGCGGCGGTCTGGGCGACGCTGTCGGCGACAAGCTGCAGCTCGGGCCCGCCCGGTTCGGCGCCACCCATCTGCAGAAGCTCGACCCCGTTGGCGATGGCGCCGACGGGGTTGACGAGGTCGTGGCAGATGCGCGACCCGATGAGGGCGGCCAGCGCATCCGCCTCGCCCGTGCGGGCGTCCGGATCGGCCGAGAGGTCGGCAGGCGGCGTCAGGGCGTGGGCTGCGGCATGGGTCATGGGAAACGGGATCCGCTGGAGGGCAGGATGAAGGGGCTGAACGCGATCCTTGAGCCGGGCATGCTGGTCAGCCACCCCGGCCGCGCGGACTGGGGCACGGGCCAGGTGCAAAGCGTCATCGGCGGGCGCATCACGGTGAACTTCGAACACGAGGGCAAGGTCGTGATCGACGGGACGGTGGTGGAACTCATGCCGGTCCTCGGCTCCTCGTGATCGGGCCGGGCGCTGCCCGGGGCGTGGCTGCGACAAGGCTCCCGCCTGCCGGCCGGGCGTCAGCCTAGCGGCCGGGCCGGACCGGTCAAGCCGCATGCTGTTGCCAAGCCGGAAGCGGCCCCGTAGAACCCTTCCGCGCCCGAGCATCGCCAGACAGGGTTAAGCAATCGTGAACGCCCCCGCGCCGCAGTTCGAGGCCCGCCTTGCGCGCGACGCCGACGAGATGCGCGCGGCACAGCGGCTGCGCTACGAGGTCTTCGTGGCCGAACTGGGCGGTGATGGCGCGCTGACCGACCACGCCGCCCGGCTTGAGCGTGACCGCTTCGATCCGCAGTGCGACCATCTGCTGCTGTTCGACCACGCCCGGGGCGGGGCCGTGGTGGGCGCCTACCGGCTGATGACGGGCGCCGCGGCCGCGGCGGGGCAGGGGTTCTACTCGGCCGGCGAATACGACCTTGCGCTGCTGCTCGCCTCGGGGCGGAGACTGCTGGAGCTCGGCCGGTCCTGCCTGCACCGCGACTATCGCGGCGGCGCGGCGATGGTGCCGCTCTGGTCGGCAATCGCGGGCTACGTCGCGGCGCACGGCGCCGAGATCCTGTTCGGGGTGGCAAGCTTCCACGGCACCGACATCGCGCGGCTGGCGCAGCCGCTGGCGCACCTGCATCACGCCCACCTCGCGCCCGCCGACCTGCGGGTGCGGGCGCTGCACGCGCAGTTCCAGCGGATGGACCTCTTGCCACCCGACCGGATCGACCGGAAGGCAGCGGTGCTGGCGATGCCCGCGCTGATCAAAGCCTACCTCCGGCTCGGCGGCTTCGTGGGCGAGGGCGCCTTCGTCGACCATGCCTTCAACACGACCGATGTCTGCCTGATCCTCGACACCGCGCGGATGGACCCGCGCCAGCGGGCGCGCTACGCGCGGCCGGCTACGTGACGGGCTGGAACGACGCGGCCCCGCCGCCCGCCCGGCGCATCGGCCCCGGCGGCTGGTTTCGCGTGGTGCTGCGAGGGTCGGCCATGGCGCTCGTCACCTTCGGCGGACTTGCGCTGCACCTCCTCCTGCGGCTGGCCGAGCGCCCGGTCTTCGGCCTGCGCCGCCCCGTCACGGCGCGTCTGACCCGCGCCGTCTGCCGGGCCGACCTCGCGATCCTCGGGCTCAGCCGCGCGACCTCAGGGCAGCCGATGGCCGGCCACGGCGCCATCGTCGCCAACCATGCCTCGTGGCTCGACATCTTCGCGCTGAACGCCTGCGACCTTGTCTACTTCGTCGCCAAGGCCGAAGTCCGGGGCTGGGCCGGGATCGGCTGGCTTGCCCGGGCGACGGGCACCGTCTTCATCAACCGCGACCCGCGCGAGGCCGCGGCACAGAAGGCGCTCTTCGAGGCGCGGCTCGACGCGGGCCACCGGCTGCTGTTCTTCCCCGAGGGCACCTCGACCGACGGGCTGAGGGTGCTGCCCTTCAAGACCACGCTCTTTGCAGCGTTCTTCACGCCGCATCTGCGCGAGACCTGCGCAATCCAGCCAGTGACGGTGATCTATACCGCGCCCAAAGGCGAGCACCGCGCCTTCTACGGCTGGTGGGGCGAGATGGACTTCGCCGGGCACCTTCTGCGGATGCTGGCCGCGCCGCGGCACGGCGCGGTCGAGGTCGTCTTCCACCCGCCGCTGCCGGTCGCCGGCTTCGCCGACCGCAAGGCGCTTGCCCGCGCGGCCGAGGATGCGGTGCGCGGCGCCATGCCCTGGAGCGACAGTTAGGCGGCCCTTCGCCCCGCCGGTCCCGGGCGGCGGGGCGGCCCCCTGGCCGTCCCGCCTGGCGCGCGCCTTCACTTGCCCGCGACAGGCGCGCGCACCCCATTGGAGGCGCGGGCGAAACCGCCTAAGATCACCCCATGATCGTCGAACTTGGCCATTTCGCCCTGATCCTCGCCTTTGCGGTCGCCATCGTGCAGATGGTGGTGCCGATGGTCGGCGCGCAGCGGGGCTGGGCGTCCTGGATGGCGGTCGGCGATCCGGCCGCGACGGCGCAGTTCCTGCTGGTCGGCTTTTCGTTCGCCGCGCTGACCTGGGCCTTCCTGACCTCGGACTTCTCGCTGCAACTGGTCGTGGCCAATTCCCACACCGCCAAGCCGCTGATCTACAAGATCACCGGGGTCTGGGGGAATCACGAGGGCTCGCTGCTGCTGTGGGTCCTGATCCTGGCGCTCTTCGGCGCCTCGGCCGCGTGGTTCGGGGGGAACCTGCCGCCCGCGCTCAAGGCGCGCGTCCTCGCCGTGCAGGC
>JALORM010000327.1 GCA_025458985.1 Paracoccaceae bacterium
CGGATGCGGGGCGGGGTTCGGGTGAAGAAGCTCATGTCAGGTCTCCTTGGGATACCTGCGGCAAACGGCCCGGGCACCGGATTATTCCCCCGCGCCGGCGGGGTCGTGCCGGAGAGGAAGGTTCCGTGATGGCTTCCGCAAAACCTGAAGTTGAAAGCATACTTGCAGGGTGAAAATTTCCTTGCAAGCACGACGTCTTTCTGCAAGTACCCTTGCAACACCTTGTTGATCGCAGGAACCGATGCAAAAACGCTTTGCCGAAACCGTACAGAGCCGGGCCGAGGCGCTGACTCCGTCCGAGCGGCGGCTGGTCTCATCGGTGCTGAGCGAGCCGCGCGCCGCGGCGCTCGCCTCGGTGACCGAGCTCGCCCGCGGCGCAGGGGTGCACGAGGCGACCGTCTCGCGGCTGGCCCGCAAGCTGGGCTTCGAGGGCTACCCCGCATTCCGTCAGGCGCTGCGGGAAGAGTTCATCCCGAGCCAGGAGACGGCGCAGCGGATGAAGCGCACCATCGAGGCGTCGGGCGAGGAAGGGGTGCTGTCCTCGCTCGTCTCGCGCGAGATGGCGGCCCTCACCACCCTTGGCGACCACCTGTCGGACGCCGAGATCGCACGCGCCGCAAGCACCCTGATGGCGGCGCGGCGCATCTACATCTTCGCCACGGGCAATGCCGAGGTGCTGGCGCTGATGCTGGCAAAGCGCTTCCGCCGCTATGGCCGCGACGTGCAGATGCTGTCGGGCGATGCAAGGGCGCTTGCCGAAGGCGTGCTGGGCATGGGGGCAGAGGACGCGCTTCTCGTCTACGCCTTCCGCCGCCAGCCCCGTGCCTACGCCGCGCTGCTGGCCCGGGCGCAGGAAGTCGGCGCGGCGAGCCTGGTGATCTCGGGCGCCAGCGGGCGGCTTCTCGTGCCGGCCCCCGACCAGCTTCTGAGCGCGCCGCGGGGCGGCGACGCCGAAAGTTTCCAGACGCTGACCGTGCCGATGGCGATCTCGAACGCCATCGTCATCGCCGCCGGTGCCGTCGAGGGGACCGACGTGCTGCGGACGCTCGATCGGCTGGGAGAGCTGATCAAGCGTTTCGAGTGACCGAACAACAACCGGGATTTGGGAGGATCTCATGACCAGGACTGCACGCGCGGCGCTTGTCGCCGCAACCCTTGCGTGGCCTGCCGCCGCGCAGGACCCGAATGCGATGACGCCCGCGGAACTCCTGCCGCTGGCGCAGGCGGAAGGGACCGTCGTCGTCTATTCCTTCACCAGCCGCATCGCCCGGGTCGAAGAGGCCTTCGAGGCTGCCTATCCCGGCATCGACCTGCAGGGCTTCGACATCTCGTCGACCGAACAGATCGCGCGCCTGACGGCCGAAGCCGGGGCGGGCGTGGTGAATGCCGATGTCGTCTACATCTCGGATGCGCCGGTCGTCATCTCCGAGCTGCTTGAGAAAGGCATCATCGAGACCTACGTGCCGCCGCGCGTCGCCGACCGTCTGCCCGATGCGTTCAAGTCGCCCCTTCTGGCGCAGCGGCAGTCGACCAAGGTTCTGATGTACAACGAGGAAGCGAACCCGAACGGCTCGCCCGTGACGAACCTCTGGCAGCTGACCACGGAGGCATGGACGGGCCGGGTCGTGATGGTCGACCCGCTCCAGCGCGGCGACTACCTGGACCTGATGACCGAGATGGTGCTGCGCGCCGACGAGATGGCCGCGGCCTACGAGGCCGAGTTCGGCCAGCCCATCGACCTCGGCGGTGCGGCGAACGCCGGCGAGAAGTTCATCGCGGACCTCTTCGCCAACGACGTGATCCTGGTCGGCTCGACCGACGACGTGAACGCCGCCGTGGGCAAGCTCGGGCAGGAAAACCCGCCGGTGGGCTTCACCAGCTACTCCGACCGCCGCGACAACGAGGACGAGGGCTGGGCGCTGCAGGTGGCCAACGACGTCGAACCCGCGAACGGCATCATCTTTCCGGCCGTCGTGGCACTGGCCTCGGGCGCCAGGCACCCGCACGCCGCGCGCCTTGCCATCGACTTCCTGATGGGCGACGACAGCGAAACGGGCGGCGACGGCTACAGGCCGTTCTACGTCGCAGGCGACTACGCCACGCGCACCGACATCGTGCCCCATCCCGATGCCGTGCCGCTTGCGGACTTCAACGCCTGGGCGATCGACCCGGCGAAGACGGCCGAGATCCGCGCCGAGGTGGGCGACCTGATCCTGACGCTGCAATAGGCGCCTTCCGGGGCCGTCCGACTGCTGGACGGGCGGCCCCGCGCCTGCGAACATCCAACGCCATCGTGGAAAGGGTCGGGGAATGGCCGAGGCCAGCCTGCTCCATCGTCCGCCCATCGCCGGCCGCCGCGCCGTCTTCGCGCAAGGCACGCTCCTGAAGGCCGCCGTGCTGGCGATCCTCGTCGCGCTGATCGTGCTGCCGCTTCTGTCGACCGTGCTTTTCACTCTCCGCCCCGAGACGGTCGGCGCCTGGGCCGAGGTGCTGACCGGCCGGCTTGCACCGAACCTGTTCTGGAAGCCGCTCGGCAACACGCTGGTCATCGGCTTCGTCGTGGCCGGGGCCTGCGTGCTTCTGGGCGGCTTCCTCGCCTGGCTCGTGGTGATGACCGACGTGCCGTTCCGCAGGACCATCGGGGTGATGGCGACGCTGCCCTTCATGATCCCCTCGTTCGCGACCGCGCTGGCCTGGGGCTCGCTCTTTCGCAACGACCGGATCGGCGGGCAGACCGGGTGGCTCATGGGCCTTGGGCTCGACGTGCCCGACTGGCTGTCCTGGGGCATGGCGCCCACGCTGATCGTGCTGACGCTGCATTACTTCTCGCTGGCCTTCACGATCATCGCGGCCTCGCTCGCCACGGTGAACTCGGACCTGGTGGAGGCGGCGCAGATCGCCGGCGCGAAGGGCCGGCGCATCCTTCTGGGCATCGTGCTGCCGGTGACCGCGCCGGCGCTGGTCGCCGCCGGGTCGCTCTGCTTCGCGGGCGCGGTGTCGAACTTCGCGGCACCTGCGCTTCTCGGCCTCCCGGTCCGTATGCAGACGCTGTCCACCCGCCTGTTCGGGATGATCGAGGTCGGCCAGACCGCGCGCGGCTATGTGATCGGCATCCTGCTGGTGCTGGTCTCGGCGCTGTTTCTCTGGGTCGGCAACCGCGTGATCTCGGGGCGCAGGTCCTATGCCACGATTACCGGCAAGGGCGGACGCGCGAAGCGGTTCGGCCTTGGCACCGCGCGGTGGGCGCTTGCCGCCGTGGCGCTGGCGATCCTGACGGCCTCGACCATCGTGCCGGTCATCGTGCTGATCGCCTCCAGCCTGGCGCCGTCGTCCTCCGCCCTGTTCTCGGACTGGACGCTGCACTACTGGACCGGTCCCTCGGTGCCCGCGATTGCCGACGGCACGCCCGGCATCGTGCACAACCCCGA